>CAYMLN010000388.1:0-442 GCA_964391045.1 uncultured Saprospiraceae bacterium | reverse complement strand
AGCTCCAGCATGTTGCCGTCCGGATCGTCGAGGTAGATCGAGGGACCCTCGCCCTCGGCGCGGTCAGGCGCGTGCTTCACCTGCGCCCGGAGCAGGGAGCAGGCGGAGAGGAGGACAAGGGTAAGGAACGACAGGCGCATCCGGGTAGAGGTTAGTATCGAAAGGTAAAAAAAAGAGCCCGAACAACGTCCGGGCTCACAGTGATCAATTGATCTGGGTTTGCTTGTCTGGCGCTTACCGGCCGGTGAGCTCGCTCACCAGGCGATCGGCCTTGTAAATATAGCGCAGGGCCGCGACAATGCCACCGGCATGGACGGCAACCGTGCGGTTGTTCTTTTCGTCGAAGATGAACTTGCCCGGCAGCGACTCGATGTTGCCGTCAAAAACGAGCCCGACGCACTCCCGGTTGACGTTGATGATCGCCGAGCCGGAGTTGCCGCCG
>CAYMLN010000387.1:0-3261 GCA_964391045.1 uncultured Saprospiraceae bacterium | reverse complement strand
GCCGACCTCCTCCATTTCGACATGGACCCGAAGCTCCACAGTCCCGTGATCCTCGGGCCGGGCGCCACGACTCGATACCTCGACGACCCATCCGCCTTCCGTTACCATGACGACCTCATGTATGCGGCCCATCATCTCCGTCAATTGCACGACTTCGTCATCTTCGAAGGCACCGGACACCCTGGCGTGGGCAGCGTGGCGGACGTATCCAATGCGCGGGTCGCCCGGCTGGTGCGCGCGCCGGTCATCATGGTCGTGGAAGGCGGCATCGGCAGCACGATCGACATGCTCAACATGAACATGGCCCTGTTCCGGGAAGAGGAGGTGCCCGTCCTCGGCGTGATCATCAACAAGGTCCTGCCCGACAAGATGGAACGGGTCCGGCATTATGTCGAGAAATGGCTCGAGCCGCGAGGCATCCCTGTCCTGGGCATCATCCCCTACGAGAAGAGCCTGGCTTATCCGGTGATGCGCACGATCGCGGATTCCGTGCACGGCCTGCCGACGCACAACGTGGAATTCCTCGACAACAAGGTCGAGGATATCATGGCCGGATCGCTGCTCGACACGCAAGAGTTCAAGTCGCTGGAGAACATCCTCCTCATCGCGGCCGTGCGCCAGCTCGAGCCGGCGCTTGACAAGATCGATTCGATCGCCAAGGTCGCCGGCTTGTCGACCTCGCCGCTGGCCGGCATTGTGCTGACCGGCCAGGGGACGCCCGAGGCGCGCTCCATCGATTATATCCTCGAGCACAAGATCCCCATGGTCCGGACCGAACTCGACACCTACGGCTCGGTGCTCCAGATCAGCAAGATCGAGGTCAAGATCAACCGCAATACGCCGTGGAAGGTGCGCCAGGCCGTCGAGCTTATCGGCCGGCATGTCAACCTCGCTTTGGTGCGTGAACGGCTCGGCCTGGCATGAAAAAGGGGCGTCGGATGACGCCCCTTTTTCATGGTCGGGCCAGGGCCCGTAAAAGAACTCTTATTTCTTGAGCAGCACGCCCGTGGCCATGAATTTCTTTTCCTTCATCGGCTCGGTGATGGCGGCGATCTCCTCGGCGCTTTTACCGGCATCCTCGGCATAGTGGCGAAGATCCTCGACGGACGTCTCTTCCGTATAGGCGACGCCTTCGATCACGACCTCGCGGCCGGCGATGTCCTTGGGCATGAAGAAGCCATAGTCCTGGAACTGGACAAAGAGGGTGTTGAGGCTGTCGCCCGTCGCCGGGTCGACGAGGTTCATCCAGCAGCCCTTGGCCTGGCAGACCTCGGATACCTTGGCCGTCAGGATGACGTTGGCGATGGAGTCCGTATTGTCCAGCTGGGCCAGGACGGCAGCGTAAGGTTGGGCGGAGTCAGGGTTGGAAACCCCCGCGCCGAACGTTTCACCGGCTGCCTCCGTCTCGGCGGCGGCTTCCGGGGCGGCGGCCGGCTTGCAGGCGATCACCAGGCTGCCGAGGAGGGCAGTGGACAGGAGGAAAAGGGAAAAAAAGGAATTTTTCATGTTAATCGGTTGAATTTGCGCCGCAAAGGTATAATTAATTCAGTGCTAACGGATAAGGATCCGGCAGCCGGTTTCGGCCTGCATTTGATCGTCCGAAAACACATATATAAACAACAGAAGTTCAATTGTTTGAAGGATTGCCTTACGGACCTTTCGCGCTTTACCAGCCCAGGTCTTTGCCGCCTTTTCCCGGTCAGCGGGGTTGAATGACGTCTTTTTCACCGGGACGCGGACGTGTGCGGGCACGCTGAGTGATAGATTATCAGGCATTTGGAGGTGGATTTTCAGGAAAACGTGTATTTTTGCCGCCCGTTTCGACGGAAAAGTATTCACCGCGCTTGCAGCCCCAGGGAGTGTGCAGGCTACAAACCCAAGCGATTTGCCATGCGGCATTACGAATTGACATTTATTGCCGACCCCGTCCTCTCTAACGAGGAGATCCAGGGGATCCGGAACACCTACGAAGAGCAGGTGAAAAAGGCGGGCGCCCAGATCGTCCATGTGGATGAGATGGGGCTTCGCCAACTGGCTTATCCGATCAACAAGCGGAACTCCGGCGTTTACTACTGCATCGAATTCAAGGCCGAGACCGGCGAGGCCATCTTCCCGGTCGAGCTGGCCCTGCGCCGGGACGAGCGGATCATGCGCTTCCTGACGGTCGCCCTTGACAAGTTCGGCGTGAAGTACAACGAGGACAAGCGCAACGGCCTCATCAAGAAGGCCCAGAAGGTGAAGCGGAAGGGCGCCAAGGGCGAAGGCCCCGTGCCCACCCCGACAGCCGCGGCGGCACAGCCCGTCGAAGCGTCCCCGGCCCCCGAGACACCCGTAGAAGAGTAAGCCAACCAGTTCACCAATTCAAACCTGATCCATCATCATGGCATCACAAGAGGATATCAAGTTTCTCAGCAACCCGAACATCGGCAAGCTGCGGAAGAAATACTGCCGGTTCAAGAAATTCGGCATCAAGTACATCGACTACAAGGATCCCGATTTCCTGGCCCAGTTCCTCAACGAGCAGGGCAAGATCCTGCCCCGCCGCATCACCGGCAACTCGCTGAAGTACCAGCGCAAGGTCTCCGAGGCGATCAAGCGGGCCCGTCACCTGTCGATCCTGCCGTTTGTCACCGACCTGTTGAAGTAATCACTTTCTCAACCGAATCAATCATGGACGTAATTCTCTTAAAAGATATCGACAGCCTGGGCGAGCGGCATGAGATCGTGACCGTCAAGCCCGGTTATGCCCGCAACTTCCTCATCCCGACCCGGCAGGCCCTGGTCGCCAACGCCACCAACCGCGCCAAGCTGGACAAGCTGAGGGCCGAAGAGGCCGCCCACGAGGCGGAGCGCGTGGCCGACTTCCGCGCACTCGCCGCAAAGCTCGAGGGCCAGATCGTGCAGATCGGCGCCAAGGCCGGCACGAGCGGCAAGATCTTCGGTTCCGTGACGAACGTGCAGATCATGCACGCGCTGAAGGAACAGTTTGGCATCGACGTCATCCGCAAGAAGATCGAGATCCCCGAAGAGGTGAAGGTCCTCGGCACGTACGAGGGCGTGATCCGCTTCCACCCGTCGGTCAACACGACCTTCCAGTTCGAAGTCGTCGGCGAATAATAAACCAACCTGCGTTCCGGGTGATCGATAGCCTGGAAAAAAATCGGGGCCGTGCATGCAATATGCCGGCCCTTTTTCGTTTGTTTGTCTCCGGACGTTTCGTTATCTTCGGAACCCGGCATAGCTCCCTTCCCCTTTTCCTGC
>CAYMLN010000386.1:0-3263 GCA_964391045.1 uncultured Saprospiraceae bacterium | reverse complement strand
GTCGACGGCCTGCGCGTCCCTGCCGCGCAAGCAGCTCAATGGCACACAGGCGCAGGCGCCCGATTATGCGCTCGAGACCTCCTGGGCGGCCTTGCCGCAGATGAAGGACAGCGCCGACCTCGTGCCCGTCACGGCGTGGGCGGATCGCCAGGCCGATGCACCGGTCGATGTCTTTTATGTGCATCCGACCTCATACTACGGAAAAGGCGGATTCTGCTACTGGAACGCGCCGATCGACGACGCGGACTGCAACGCACGCACGGATGGCGCGGCCATGAAGTACCAGGCCTCGATCTTCAACGGCGTGGGCCGCATCTATGCGCCCCGGTACCGGCAGGCGCACTTGCACTCCTTTTTCTCGAAGAAGACCGACCTCGCCGCCGATGCGATCGAACTGGCCTACGCGGATGTCCGTGCCGCATTCCTCCACTATCTCGAACATGACAACGCCGGTCGGCCGTTCATCCTGGCGTCGCACAGCCAGGGCACGGTACATGCCGTTCGCCTCGCGCGTGAATTCATCGACGGGCAGCCGCTGCAGGCCCAACTCGTCGCCGCCTACCTCGTCGGCTTTCCGGTGCGCAGGTCGTCCTTCTCCAACCTGAAGCCTTGTACACGTCCCGATGACACAGGATGCATTTGCAGTTGGCGTACAGTGAAGGAAGGCGCCCATCCCCGGCGCTATCACTTCGGCGACCCGGACATCATCGTGACGAATCCCGTGACCTGGACGGCCGACAGGCCCGTTTCCCTGCGGGATGAACATATCGGCGCGGTCCTGCGCGACTTTGCCATGGTCCGGCCGCGGATCGTGGAGGCGCAGGTCTATGAGGATCTCCTGTGGACCAACAAGCCCAGGTTTCCGTGGAGCTTCCTCTTCCTGCGGAAGAACTACCATATCGCGGATTTTAATTTCTTCTACGCCGACGTGCGGCACAACGCCCTAAAGCGGACGCAGGCGTATCTTTCCATGCGTCCATGAGATCCGACGGCTCACGCAACCGGTCCAACTGGAAGATCTACCTCGGCGCCGCCGGTGTAGTCATCCTCCTGATCTCGCTAAGCTATACGGCCTATCTCGCCCAGCGGCTGCGCGAAGGGGAGCGCAACAAGGCCTTGCTGCTCTTCGATGCATACGAGACCATCTCCGCCGCCAGCCTTGACGAAAGCGGCATCGAGATCGACCTTGAACTGCCCCTGAGCATCATCGAGTCCAACGAGGACATCCCCATCATGGTCGTCAGCGAGGCGGGCGAGGTGCTCTACGCGCGCAACTTCGGCCCCGACCTGGATACCAGCCGCGTCTTCCTCCGCGAGCGCCTCGCACGCCTCAAGCGCAAAGGGCCCGAACCGACGGCCATCACCGACGCGTCGACGCGCCAGTACCTCTACTACCAGAATTCCGACTTGCACGAATTGCTCGTGTACTTTCCCTATTTCCAACTCCTGCTCCTGGGCGCCTTTGTGGCGATCGGGTTCGTCAGCATCAACAACGCGCGGCGCGCCGAGCAGAACCGCGTCTGGGTCGGCATGGCCAAGGAGACGGCCCACCAGCTCGGGACGCCCATCAGCGCGATCATCGGCTGGATGGAACACCTCAAGGAGAGCTATCCGGAGGAGCAGGACGAGGTCCTGCAAACGTTGAAGGCCAGCCAGCTCGACGTGCTGCAGGAAATGCAGACCGACGTCGACCGGCTCAACCTCATCGCGGACCGGTTCAGCAAGATCGGTTCATCGCCCACGCTGACGCCCGTCAACATCGTTGCCCAAATGCACGAGGTTTCCAATTATATCCGCCGCCGCGCACCGCGCCGGGTCAGTTTTGAAAGCCATCCCTCGCCGGACCAGACGATCCTCGTCCCGATCAACGTGCCGCTGTTCAACTGGGTGATCGAGAACGTCATGCGCAACGCCCTGGATGCCATGGAGGATGGGTCGGGGCAGATCAGCTGGACGATCGCCGACAAGGGCGACCACGTCGAGATCGACATCGCCGACACGGGCAAGGGCATCCCGGCGGCCAGCCTCCGGGAAGTCTTCGAGCCCGGCTTCACGACCAAGTCGCGTGGGTGGGGCCTGGGCCTCAGCCTCGCCCGGCGGATCATCGAGAACTACCACAAGGGCAAGATCTTCGTCAAGCAATCGAAAGTGGGCGAGGGGACGACCTTCACCATCCACCTGCCGAAGGGAAAATAGGGCATAATTATCG
Organism: uncultured Saprospiraceae bacterium; assembly: GCA_964391045.1. GTDB lineage: Bacteria > Bacteroidota > Bacteroidia > Chitinophagales > Saprospiraceae > Opimibacter. The sequence goes on along the minus strand of CAYMLN010000386.1, from coordinate 1,054 downwards.
CCATTCGCGCCACTCCGCGGGCAGGCATTTTCCTATTTTTGGAGCGGCAATCCATGATGTTATGAACAGGCAACTCAGCATTTACCTGGACCATTTGTCCATTGACCCGTCCCGCGTCCGCTATATGCTCACGCCGGCGGAACTCATCGAGCACACGATCCTCAAGCGCCAGGGCGTCCTCGCCGACACCGGCGCGCTCTGCATCGATACCGGCAAGTTCACCGGCCGCTCGCCCAAGGACCGCTTTATCGTCCGGGATGCGCTGACCGCCGACACCGTCGACTGGGGCGCGGTCAACAAGCCGCTCGACCCGGCCCACTACGCCCGGTTGAAAGAAGACATCCTCGCCTATGTCCGCGGGATCGACGTCTACATCCATGACGGCTATGTCTGCGCGGACGAGAACTACCGGCACAACGTGCGGGTGATCGCGGAGTATCCGTGGTCCGCCCTTTTTGCCAATAACATGTTCCTGCGGCTCAATCCGCACGAGGTCGACGGCTACGCGCCGGAGTGGACCGTCGTGTGCGCGCCGGGCTTCACGGCAGACCCGACCGTGCACGGGACGCGCCAGGCCAACTTCGCCGTCATCAACTTCGAGGACCGCGCCATCCTGATCGGCGGCACGGGCTACACAGGCGAGATCAAGAAAGGGATCTTCAGCGTGCTCAACTTCATCCTGCCTGTCCAGGAGAAAACGCTGTCCATGCACTGCTCGGCCAACGTGGGCCAGCATGGCGACGTGGCCGTGTTCTTCGGCCTTTCCGGCACGGGAAAGACAACGCTCAGCGCGGATCCCAACCGCTTCCTCATCGGCGACGATGAGCACGGCTGGTCGAGCCACGGCGTGTTCAACTTCGAGGGCGGCTGCTATGCCAAGTGCGTCGACCTGACCGAAGAGAAGGAACCCGATATATTCCGAGCCGTCAAACACGGCGCCTTATTGGAAAACATCCGCTTCCAGGGCAACACGCGCACGGTCAACTACGCGGACATCTCGGTCACGGAAAACACCCGCGTCAGCTATCCGCTGTATCACATCCACAACATCATG
>CAYMLN010000385.1:0-3265 GCA_964391045.1 uncultured Saprospiraceae bacterium | reverse complement strand
TTCAGCCCGGCGTACGAGACGCGAATTACAAGCCGATCCCGCCGCGACGGGATCGTATAGGATAAAGCAGGTTGGCGGGGACGCCGACTGCGGCATAACAGGAACGGTTGGCGAGGACGCCAACAACGGCATTGCGTTGATGGTCGGCGAGGACGCCGACCATGGCCATAGCGTTCCTACGGGCAGGGCCACTGCCAGTCCGACAAGGGGAAGGACTTTGCCCGCCAGGAAAAATGCCACCATTCTGTACGGATGCCCTGGAAGCCATGGGCTTCCATCGCCTCGCGGAGAATGCGGCGGTGGCGGAGGACGGACTCGGGCAACTTCGTGAAATCCGAATGGGCTTCCGGTCCGAAGAAATCGTAAGGCGTACCCATGTCGATCTCCTTGCCGGATTGATCCGTGAGGGTGAGGTCGACCGCTACACCGCGGTTGTGCATGGAGCCCTCCCAAGGCGGGGCCACATAATTCGGATCGGGAACCTTGTCCCACAATTTTTGCTGTGCAGGTCGGGGCCGATACCCGTCGAACAGCTTGAGGCCGTAGCCCTTCGCCGCGAGGCTGCGCCGGACCTTGTCCAGGGCGGCGGCGGCTTCCTTGCGGAGGAAGAAGCGACCGCATGGATAGATGACGGCGCCCGTGAAATTATTGCGGGTCGCATACCGAATATCGAGCTGGTAGCCCATGCGCGCCGTCAGTTCGGTCCATGCCGTCGTATCCTGCACCGGCGGACCCGGCCGGAATGAAGATGCGCCTGGCGGATGCGAATCGGGCATCGCGGTCGCGATGGACAGCCAGAACATCAAAAAGGCGAAGTGCATATCCGCCAATCTATGAAAAACCCGCGATGGTCTATAATCCGGCGCCGCTGCCCGGTGATTGTTTAGATTCGTCCACCATAATCGTTTCCACATCTCAACCGACACCATGCAAAAGCACGCGCTGTGGCTGGCCATCGTGGCCCTCCTCTGCCCGGTCCTCGCGGTCGCCCAACAGGCGCCCAACCACGGCCGGAAGTTCGAACAACTCGGCACCCTCCTGCCCACGCCCAACGGCTACCGCAACATGGACGGCAGCCCGGGCCCGGAATACTGGCAACAACGCGTGGATTATGACATCCAGTGCCGGCTCGACGAAACGGCGCGGCGCCTGGACGGAACGGAGCGGATCACGTATCACAACCAGTCGCCTTCGACGCTGCAGTACCTCTGGCTCCAGTTGGACGAGAACGAGCATGCGCCCGATTCGCGCAAGCACCACCAGGACGCAACATCCATCAGGCCCGCGATGAGCGCGGACGCTGTCCGGGCCCTGGACAAGACGGGCGAACTCGCGAAATACGGCTGCAAGGTCGAGGCCGTGACGGACCTGCAGGACAAGCCGCTGCGCCATACGATCAACGAGACCATGATGCGGATCGAACTTCCCGCCCCGCTCAAACCGGGCGAATCCTTCTCGTTCAACATCCGCTGGCACTATTACCTCATCGACCGGGTCGACGGGCCGGACTGGGGACGTGGCGGCTACGAGCATTTCCCGGACGACGGCAACGACCTCTTCACGATCGTGCAGTGGTTTCCCCGGCTGTGCGTGTATGGCGACGAGACCGGCTGGCAGAACAAGCAATTCGTGGGCCGGGGCGAGTTCGCCCTTGAATTCGGCAATTACGTCGTGCAGATCACCGTGCCGGAGGACCACATCGTGGGCGCTACCGGTGAATGCCTCAACTACCCGCAGGTCCTGACGGCCGACCAGCATGCCCGCTGGCTGCAGGCCCAACAGGCCAAGGAACCCGTGGAGATCGTCACGCTCGACGAGGCAAAGAAAGCCGAGAAGCACAAGGGCGTGAAGGGAACGAAGACCTGGATCTACAAGGCTGACAACGTCCGGGACTTCGCCTGGACGTCGAGCCGGAAGTTCATCTGGGACGCGATGCCGCATTTCAACGAGGACGGCCGGCGCGCCATGTGCATGAGCTATTATGCAAAGGAGGCCTACCCGATCTATCGGAAGTTCTCGACAAAGGCCGTCGCCCACACGCTGCGCGTGTATTCGGACTATTCCATCCCCTACCCCTACCCCACGGCCATCTCGGTGGAGGCCAACAACGGCATGGAGTACCCGATGATCTGCTTCAATCCCGGCCGGGCGGAAAAGGATGGCACCTACGACGAAGGCGAGAAAAACGGGGCGATCTCGACGATCATCCACGAGGTGGGGCACAATTACTTTCCCATGATCATCAACAGCGACGAGCGGCAATGGGCGTGGTTTGACGAAGGCCTCAACTCCTTTATGCAGTTCCTCGCGGAATCCGAATGGGATCCCAACTTCCCCAACTGGTTCGGCCCGGCCGACGGCCTCGTCTGGTATATGCAACTGCCGAAGGACCAGCTCGAGCCGATCATGACCAACAGCGAGAACATCGTGAACTATTTCGCGAACGCCTACATGAAGACGGCCGGCGCGCTCAACATCCTGCGGGAGACCGTCATGGGCCGGGAGAAGTTCGATTACGCCTTCAAGACCTATTGCCAGCGTTGGGCCTTCAGGCATCCTACGCCGGCCGACTTTTTCCGGACCATGGAAGACGCGAGCGGCGAGGACCTCGATTGGTTCTGGCGCGGGTGGTTTTACAGCACCGATGCGGTGGACATTTCCCTCGACAGCATCCAGTGGTACAAGGTCGACCTGGCCGGCGACCCGAAGCCCCGGACGGAAGTCGACACGATCCGCGCACAACCGCCCGCGGACCACATCTCGAAGACGCGAAACCTCGCGTCCGGCATGCGTTTCGCCGTGGAGGACGACCCCGCGTTGCAGGACTTTTATCACACGTACAAACCCTGGACGGGCAAGGACAGCGTGCTGACCCGCACCACCGAATACTACGGCGAGACCCTCACGGAAAAGGAGAAGACGGACCGGTACGGAAAACTCAACTATTACCAGCTGCACTTTACCAACAAGGGCGGGCTGGTGATGCCCGTTATCATCGAGTGGACCTTTGCGGACGGCACGAAGGACGTCGAGCGCCTGCCGGCCGAGATCTGGCGCCTCAATGAAAACGAATTCACCAAGGTCTTCGTCAAGGACAAGGAGGTCACCGGCATCGTCATCGATCCGTACCGGGAAACGGCGGACATCGACCGCAGCAACAACGACTGGCCGGTCAAGGAACTGCCGTCGCGCTTCCAGGTGTACAAGCAGCACAAGACGGAGAAGACGGAGAACGCCATGCAGCGCAATGGCGCCGTGCCGGGGC
>CAYMLN010000384.1:0-3269 GCA_964391045.1 uncultured Saprospiraceae bacterium | reverse complement strand
GATCCGCGACCTGAAATCGGGCAGGTACAGCGGGGCGGGCTTGCTGCGGAGGGCCTTGTCCAGCGCTTTGTCGGCCGGCAGGTTGCGCGGCCCACCGGGATCCGGGTTCGGCAGGTCGAGCAGGAGGACGGTGTATCCGGCATTGGCCAGATGGCAGGCGATGCCGGACCCCATCAGGCCCGACCCGAGTACGGCGATATGGCGAAACTGGCGCATGATATGTCTTGGCTGAGGCTGTAAGATACTCAACCCCGCGGGTCGCCGGTAGGCTGCGGGGCAAAGCGGGGAGATCGGCCACGGCATTTTAATATATTAAAAATAATTTTAATGTGTTATCTTCGTCCCGAAGACCGGGCCCGATGTACGAGGTTCCGGTTTGCCGTCGTTTTATCATCAAGCCACAGCACGTCCTATGTCGATCATTGCTTCGCCCGCACCGCCATCCGGCCAGACATCTCAACAGAAGGGCTGGGTCGTCAGCCTGGTGACGCACATCATCATTATCGCCCTGCTTTGCATCCCGGTGATCCTGCATCATGCGCCAGAACCGAAGCCCTACGAGGGCTTGCTGGTCAATCTCGGCTTGCCGGACGAAGGCCAGGGCCAGGAGACGCCGAAAGGCGACAATGCGGAGCCGGTCCCCGCCGCCGAGCCGACGAAGGTCAACCTGCAGGAAACCCCGCAGCTGGCCAAGCCGGCTCCCGCCAAGCCGGCCGCCAAGGCGAGCCCGGCCGTCACGACCAAAGCCGACAGCCCGGTCTCCGCCAAGGTCTCCGACGCGGATGCCCGCGCCGCCGCGGAAGCGCGTGAACGGGCCGAGGCGGCCGCGCAACAACAGGCCGCGTATAACCAGAAGAAGAAATCATACGGCGACCTCCTGGGCACGGGCGGCAAAGGAAATACCGGAAAGCCGGGCAGCCAGGGCGACCCGAACGGCGACCCGAACTCGAGCATCCTCGAAGGCATCAGCAACGGCAGCGGCAGGGTAGGCGGAGGCCTCGGCAATCGCGGTGTCCTGCACGAGCCCCGCATCGAGGACCGGAGCCAGAAGACCGGTCGCGTCGTCATCAGTGTTTGTGTCGACAAGTCGGGGAAGGTGATCCGGGCCGAGTACACCCAGAAGGGATCGACGACGACCGACTCCGAGTTGCGCGAAATTGCCCGAAAGGCCGCGCTGCAATTCAAGTTTACCACCAGCGAGATCGTCGAGCAGTGCGGGACGATCACGGTCGACTTCAAGGTCAAGGGTTGATTCACGCTTCCCTCGCCGGCAGGGATTCATTATCTTTCGGCCGATGGGAATCAGGGGGTGCGGCCGGCTGGTCGCCAGCATATCCGTATTTGTTTGTCTCGCACTTCCGGTGCGGGCCCAGGAGACACTTTTTCCCGGCCTTTCCGGTGAGGCGCTCACGGACGCGTTGCGTGCCGAATTTACCCCTGGCGTCCTGCTGACCGAAAGCCAGGTCAAGGACACGCTCTACACCCGCATTTTCATGGTTGACGATTCCGTCCGGTGCATTTATTCCGGACTGGCTCGACATATCCCGCCCGGTGCGGATCCCTCCCAGTGGCTCTACGGGGCAGGGACGGAGACCGCCTCGATGAACCTCGAGCATAGTTGGCCCCAAGCCAAAGGCGCCGGCGATGGCACGATGGGCAACCGCGACATGCATCACTTGTTTCCGTCGCGCTCCCAGATCAATTCCACGCGTGCCAACCATCCATACCAAGAGATTGCGGACGAGGAAACGAAAACGTGGTATTACCGCCAACAAACGCTTGCCAACAAGCCGTCCGGAGACATTACCCTCTATAGTGAGTTTGCCACTGGACGGTTTGAGCCGCGCGAATCCGTAAAGGGTGACATTGCCCGGGCCATGTTTTATTTCTGGACCATCTATCGTGATGACGCCCTCGAGGAGGATCCCGATTTCTTCGACTTGCAGCGCGAGGCGTTTTGCGCCTGGCACATGGCGGATCCCGTAGACGACGAAGAAATGGCCCGCACCCTACGAATCGCCGGTTACCAGGATGGCCTGGCCAATCCGTTCATCCTGGACTGTTCGCTTGTCGAGCGCGCGTACTGCCAGGAAAATGCACCATGCCAGACCACGGCGACGACGGATGTCCGGGATATTCGCGATGTCATGTCCTTTGATCCCGTGGAACGCACGATCCGGATCGCGGCAGGCACATCGACCGCATGGCAAGTGCGGATCGTCGACCTGTCCGGTCGCATTGTTCATGCCTGCACGATGGGGCCGGATGACAGCTGCGCGCTTGCCGGCCTGATCACCGGCCAATATATCGCCATGGCCGCGAGCTCCGAAGGCATGGCCCGGCTGATGTTTTTCTTGCCGTAGCATTTTTATACGCTGCATTTCTCCAGGTCGATCGCCGCAGATCCGGTTGGCAAATACAAAAATTTTGGGGGCTGACCCTGCACCGGACACCTCCCGGCGAATTGCCGAAAGGGGAGCGGGTATTCCCCCCATCCGCAGAAATGTGAGAAATCAGGTTGAGATATAATATCCTGATAATCAGAATTTATTTTCGTCAATCACGCCCTTTCTGAAAGCATGTCCCGTATAAGGTCTTGCCGGCGGAATGTTAGCTTGCGTTTGAAGCGACAAACATTAATTCCGCCAAATGTCATTTTTACAACAAATTGGAATGAATTATGCAGAGTAAGCGTTAGCTTTGATAGGTCTTTGAAGCCCTAATTCGTATCACCCACGAAAGAACTGATCAGGTTAAGCGCTCGGACAATGTCCGAGGATACGATTCTTTTTTGGCTCAAAACACACGTTTATGATGATCCCAAGTCCGGCGTCATGCCGGATTAAAACCGCAGGCTTCTACTCGCGTGTACAGCGCAACCTTCGGCCTACCTTGTTTTCCAGCCTCTTTTTTTCCCTGTCGCTTTGGGCTGCGTCGGCTTTCTTGACAACGGCCCATGCCCAGGTGCCAACCGTTACGGTTCGCTTCGCGAACCCGTCATACGATTGCGCCACAGAACTCTATACGGTTGACGTGGAGATGAAGAGCTCGCTGGCCAACACGGAAGTCTTCGGGATGAACATCCGCTTCTTCTTCGATGACGCGGTACTTCAGTTCCACAGCTATAGTGGCTGGCAAGGCGGATACGGGGCAGCTTCGCCCAATCCGCCGGGGATCAGCACCAGCGGGCCGTTCGGTGCCAACCTCGGTTTCGTCGGAGGCGCGTCCTACTTTAACGGGGGCATGGAAAAAGTGAATTCGGGGGCACC
>CAYMLN010000383.1:0-3272 GCA_964391045.1 uncultured Saprospiraceae bacterium | reverse complement strand
CAGAGTAAGCAGAGTGAAACAGAGGTTCCCGGAGTGTCCTGCGCAGGACCATTGCGGACCTCTGCTTGACTTCGTTTCCTCCTGTGAATTGGCGGGTGACCTGGCATTTTTATACCCTTCACCACGGATAATGCAGATTACCCCAGATTCAACACAGATTACATCTTCGCGCGCGAAGTGGTTACTTGACCATGCGCGCGACATACCATGATGTGCCGTCGTGGATGGTCAGTACATACCAGCCCGACTCGATGCCGGACACGTCGATGCGATTGCCGGTCGGATTGTCGTACTGCCGCAGGATGCGCCCGTCGATACCGGTCAGCCAGACCTCCGCGGCCTGAACGGGCAACACGAGCTGCAGCCAATCCGTCGCCGGGACGGGATACACATTGACGTGTTGGTGCCTCGGGACATTCGGGACGGCGGTCGAGCCCATCACCTCGAAGAGGCCGACGGTGCCGCAGCCATTGACATCCGTCACCGTCAGGATGTAGCCGCCGGGGACCACCAGGCCGGTGAGGTCTTCGTCTGTCGAGGTACCACTGCCGTTGGGATATGTCCAACTGTAAGCATAAGGCTGTACGCCACCGGTCACCGTGATGTAGAGTGCGCCAGGTTGTCCGGGGCCGATGGTCACCGTGCTGTCGACGGCGACAAACAACACTTCGGGTTGCGTGACCGCAAAGGATCTGATCTCCGTACAACCTGCTGCATCGGAAATGGTGACGTCATACGCACCCGCCCCGATGTTGAGGATCGCGGAGGTCGTATCGCCAGTGGACCACAGGTAGCTTATCGGGAACGCGCCATTCATCACGTTAAGCGCGATAGCGCCGGTCGTATCGCCGAAACACAACACATCCTGTTGGATGGCCGTGATCACGAGATTGCAGTTGGCCGCCTGAACGATGAAGCACTGCTCCGCGCTGCAGCCGTTGGCATTCGTCAAGGTGACGCAATACTCACCCGGCGGCAGGTCCGTGATCGACAGTGTCGTCGCGCCTGTGTTCCACAAGTAAGCGATGATCTCCCCGTTCGGTTCACATATGATACTGCCGTCGTTGGCGCCTGGCGCGGACTCGTGGTTAACGCCGCACGTCAGCAGCGGCACCGTGTCAAGGCTGATGATGATGCAGTCCGCATCCTGGCAGCCCGATTCGTCGACGACCGAGACGCAATACTCACCCGCCGCGGAGACCGAGATCGTGTCGTTGGTTTCGCCGGTGGACCAGCTGAACAGCACGAGCCCGGTGGCGCCGGTTACGCCGGGCACAAAAAGGCCTGTAGTCCCTGCACAGATTGAGAGATCTGCGCCAAGCTCGACGTCGAGCGTGCATCCAAAAGGATCGACCTGTCCTTGTCCGGTGCCCGTGCACCCGCTGGCGTCCGTGACCGTCACGCTATAGACACCGGGAGCCAGCCCTGTAAGCGTGTCCTGGGTCGAGCCCGTGCTCCACAGGAATGTATAGGGCCCCGTTCCGCCGGCGGGCATCACGATCGCGGTGCCGTCATTGGCCCCGGGCGCAGTTTCATCCGTTGTGGCAACAGCGGCTAGGACCTCGGCAGGCTGAGTGACGTTGAACAGCGCTGTACCGATGCATCCGGTCGCATCCGTCATCGTGACCCCATAAACGCCGGCCGGCACACCCGTGATCTCGGTTGTCTCCGCACCAGTGGACCACAACGTGGTAAACGGCGGCACCCCGCCGCTGAAGACGGAAGACACCAACGTTGCCGTACTGTCCCCAAAACAGAGAATCGATGCGGTTTGGGTCACGGCGACGACGATGAGGTCAGGTTGGTTGATCGTGTATGCCTTGACGATATCGCAGCCGTTGTCATCGGTCGTGGTCAGCAGGTAATTGCCCGCCGAAAGGCCTGTGACCAGGGGCGTTGTCGCACCGGTTGACCACAGATACGAATAAGGAGGCGCACCGCCCGTACCGGAAACTTCGATCGACCCGTCATTGCCCAGGAAGCAGGTCACATGGCTGATCGATTCCAGGTCGACATCGACCTGGCTGCCCGCTGCAATGTCATATTCCGCCGTCGCGGTACAGTCGTTGGCGTCCGTCACGGTGACGGAATAGGTGCCGGGCTCGAGCCCGTTGACCGTGTTGCCGATAAACCCGTTGGACCACTCGGCGAAATACGGCGTCGTGCCGCCTGCCGCCGAGATGGTGATGCTGCCGTCGTTCTCGCCGAAGCAGGACTCGTCCTCGAGGTCGACGAGGTTGATCACCAGCAAGGCAGGTTGCGTGACGGTATAGGATGTCGTCTTCGTGCATCCGTTATCATCGGTCACGGTCAGGCCGTAGTTGCCCGCGGCCAGTCCGCTGATCGAGGAACTGCTCGCGCCGTTTGACCAATTGTATTCAAAGGGCGGAACGCCACCGGACACATTCGTGGTGATGGCGCCATCCGCCTCGCCGAAGCAACTCACCGGCGTGATGGCCGGGCTGCCAAATGTGATGGCGGACGGCTGGGTGATGACCACGGATGCGGTGGCCGTCGTTCCGACATTGTCCGTGACGGTGACGGTGTAGGTTCCCGCGCCGAGGTCCTCAGCCATCGGCCCGCTCTGGCCGTTCGACCAGGCAAAGCCGTAGGGCTGGACACCACCTGTGGCGCCGGCCGTAGCGCTGCCGGTAAACGCACCATTGCACGTGACGTCAGTCGAGGATACGATCTCTGCCTCCAGCGGTTCGATCCCGCCGGCCAACATACCCGACCCGAGGTTGGTGACGATCAGGTCTCCCTCAGACGTCCCGGAGCCGTTGGCAACATTGCCGGCAGCATACCAGGTGATCGCTTCGTTGGCCGGCCCGGCCGGGGCCGTCCACGTGACCGTCCAGGTCACGGCATTCGAGCCCGGATAGGACTGGGCTGGCCGGTGCTCCCAATAGGTGCGTCCACCACTCGGGTCAAGGGCGGAGTTGGCATCCGGACCGGAGAACGTGCCTGCGTTCTGGTTGCTGCTGTTGAGCACGACCATCTGGAAACCGGCAAGGTCGGCGACTCCGTTGGGGTTGCTGTTGGTGATCGTCAGGACGTACGCCTGGCTGGGCACGATGGACGACGGGAATCCGGCCAATGTAATGGAACCGTCCTGCGCGCCGCCATTGAGTGAATGGCAATCCGAACAAAGTCCGTCGCCGGGCGCCCCCGTGCGACCGTCGGGGGGATTCATTTCATTGGCGACCAGGATGACGGCCAGGCCGAGGGCCATGAAGTAGGTGTACTTTCTTTTCATCAGGTATGCGAAATGT
>CAYMLN010000382.1:0-3273 GCA_964391045.1 uncultured Saprospiraceae bacterium | reverse complement strand
GTATACCGTCACCTGGCGGGAAACCGTCTCCGGCATAACGGGCGGACCGTTCCCAATCGCAAATGCCGGGGATATCCTGGCGCTCAGCGTCCTGCCGGGCCTCTACGAAGTGACGATCCAGGATGCCGGTGGCGTAACCGTGGTCTATACCATCGAAGTGGATCCTGCCGGTCTCGATGTCACCCTGGTCATTAAGGATCCGACGTGTTACAAGTTTTCCAACGGCACGATCACCATCAAGCCCGAAGGCGGTTCTGCGCCGTATAGTTACATCTGGCAGGGCGTCACGCGGCCGGACCTCGCCGGCTCAGGTTTCATCCGTAATCCGGGGGACAGCTCGGTCATCACGAGCCTGCCGGACGGAACATACAGCCTGCTCATCCGGGATGACAACGGATGCGAGGTGACGCTACCGGCCACCCTTGTCGACAATCCATTTGTCTTCACCATCGTCGACCTCCAGGATGCGACCTGCGACGGTTCGCAGGACGGCTTCATCGACCTCCAGATCAGCGGCGCGACGCCTGATGCCAACGGCGACTACCTGATCACCGTGCGACCGGGTTTCCAGATCAACAGCCCCACCATCGCCGTCGGCCTGCTCAATCCCGGTGAACACTGCATTACCGTCTCCGATGCGGTATCCCAATGCGATACGGTCTTTTGCTTCACGATCGGCTTCTCGGATACCCTCACGGCCAGCATCACGACCATGGACGTGAGTTGCAACGGGGGCAACAACGGGCGCGTCACGATCCGCGGCCGGACCAATGGCATCCCGGCACCGACGTATTCCTACTTCATCTACGACGCAAACAACATTCTTGTCACTTCACAGAATAACGTAGGCGGAAACTTTAACTACAGCCCGCTTGGTCCGGGCACATACAGCGTGCTGGTCCAGGAAGGCGCCTGCCGCTCCGATACGTTTTCCTTCACGATCAACGAACCGCCGCCGATCAATATCAGCCTCGTAGGCACGACACCGGACAACTGCATTCCTACCCCGAGGGGCAATGCATGGTTCAGCATTTCAGGTGCGGCACTGCCCTACACCCTGGATTGCGGGGCCGGGTTTGAGGATGCCGACACGATCTTCAATCTCAATGCCGGCAACTACGTCCTGACGGTCACGGATGCCAACGGCTGCACGAATACCCTGCCCTTCCGGATCGTCGACGGCGAGGAAAATGAGGAGGCGGACATCAGCTTCCAGTTTGACGGCACCCCATGTGACGGCGGCACGGTCACCGTGTTGTACCAGGGCGGACCCATTCCGCCGGGTGCGGGCGTCGTCTGGAGCACCGGCGAGGTGACCCCGACCATCACAATCACCGAGACAGATACGTTGGGCGTCGACGTCATTCTCGGCGCGCCCATCTTCTGCCTCTTGTCGGACACCGTCCACATCCAATGCGAGGAGATCCTCATGCTCGACATTGTCGTGACGCAACCGCTTTGCGGGGAAGGCGCACTGGGCGGTCCCTATACCGGCACGGTCATCGTCGATACGATCAATGCAGTGCCCCCTGTGACCTGGTCCTGGTCCTTCGGCGAAAACACCACCACCGGCCTGTACACCGGACTTGCCCCCGGCAAATATTACGTCACGGTCACCGACGGGTTGGACTCCACCGCGGTCGACAGTTTCGAGATCATCGCTCCGCCCGCCGTGGCCGTGAGCTTTAGCAACGTCGTCACGACCTCATGCCCGGGGACATGCGACGGCGGCGTGACGGTCACGATCACCGGCGGCGACCCGAACCTCGACTATACGCTCTACTGGAACAATGGCCAGCCCGTCTCCGCGACAGGCCTGTTCTTCACCATCACGGATCTCTGCGCGGGGGCCTTCCCTGTGACCGCATCCCAGGACGCGCTGTGCTTCTACCCGGACACCATCGACATTCCCGAGCCTGCGCCCATGTCCCTTGCGCTGGTCCGGGCCCAGGACGCGACGTGTCACGGCTCCTCCGACGGCCTGCTCGAAGTGGCCGTTGTGGGGGGAACGGCTCCGCATACATTCGCCTGGGACAACATGGCCGTCGGCGCGATCAATGCGTCTATTCCGGCCGGCGAATACGCCGTCACCGTTACGGATGCGGCAGGCTGTACGTTTGCCGACACGTTCGAGATCGGCGAACCCGATACGCTCCTCGCACAGATCGACTCGTCAGCGACGCTGCCGCTTTCCTGCGGCGCGAGCAACGACGGCGTCATCGTCGTCGAAGCCTCCGGCGGAAATCCCGGCGGATACACCTACACCTGGAATCCAAACGTCTCCTCGTCCTTCCAGGCGGTCAACCTGGGCGTGGGCACCTACACGATCACCGTGACGGATTCCCGGGGCTGCTCGGATACCGCATCATACACCCTCACCGCACCCGAGCCGATCGTCGTGGACTGGCTGCCGGTCGCGGATCCGCCATGCTTCGGCGATGAGACGGTGATCATGATCGGCGACGTCACCGGCGGAAACGGCAACTACAGCTACAACATCAACGGCGGCCAGCTGATGGACATCACGGAATCCGTGATGGTGCCTTCGGGCATCTACATCGTCAGCGTGTTTGACGACCGCGGCTGTTCCTCCGATACGACGTACATGATCATGGAGCCCAACCCGATCATCGTGACGATCGATCCGGAAGATCCCGTGGTCGACCTGGGCGACAGCATTCTCCTCAGCAGCGTCATCGTGCAAAGCGACAATCCAATCGCGACCTACACCTGGACGTCCGACGGTCCCTTCTCCTGCGCGACCTGCCCGAACACCTGGGCATCCAATGATCTTCCCGCGGTCTACACGGTCGCCGTGACCGACATCAATGGGTGCACGGGGTCGGCCGATGTGCTCGTGGACGTCGACTACGACCGGGACGTGTACATCCCGAACATCTTCAGTCCCAACAACGACGGGCGAAATGACGACTTCAAGGTCTTCACGGGCCTGGGCGTGGTATCGATCGACCGGATTGAGATTTTCGACCGGTGGGGTAACCAGCTGCACGTCGAGACCGACCTGCTGCCCAGCCCGACAGGCGCGGGCAAGTGGGACGGCACCGCGCGGGGCCTGCCGCTCAACCCGGGTGTGTATGTGTACATCGTGCAGGTGCGGTTTATCGACAACGACACCGTGCTGACCTACCGGGGCGATGTGACACTGATCCGGTAATTGCAATAGGTTGGAAAAATGCGCTTGGAAGGCGCACCGTAGACGTGCGCCAGTCAGGTATTCCGGTTTGCCTTCGCTGATCAGCGCAACATCTGGAA
>CAYMLN010000381.1:0-3279 GCA_964391045.1 uncultured Saprospiraceae bacterium | reverse complement strand
GATGCCCGCGTTGTTGACGAGGATGTCGATCCGGCCGAATTGCTCCTGGATCGACGGCACGAGCGACTCGGCGTGCACATACGAGCTGGCGTCGGAGTAACAGGCGATCACGTTGCGCCCCTTGGCCTTCCATTCGGACGCGATGCCTTCGGCTTTTTCGCGCGAGGAGAGGTAGGTGAAGGCCACGGTGGCCCCTTCGGTGGCAAATGCGTCCACGATCGCCTTGCCGATGCCGCGCGATCCGCCGGTCACGATGGCCACTTTGCCGTCAAGTAAACCCATAGCAGCTGAGATGTTAGCGTTTTAAAAAAATTATACCCCGCAAAATAGGCAGATTTCCGCCGACGCGGGTTGCCGTGGCTGCCAGATATCGGCTACAGGGGAACCTTGCCGAGTTCGGCCTTGAGGTGATCAATGACGCGGACCTCAAGGGCGTCCGCGCCACGCAGGTTGGCGAGGTGCCAGGACGTCCAGTCGGCCAGGTGAACGAGATACATGGCTTGTTCGATCGCGCTGTCACCACGGGCATCGACCTGGATGATTTCGCCTGCGTACCGGCCGACGATGTCGCGTGTGATGTCGAGGCGGAGCGCATTGCGCCCGTATTCCATGCCGCTCCGGAGAAAAACGACCGCCAGGTCGTCCCGTTTTTCGGTCCAGCCGACCAGTTCGTTGTGGTTCATCTCCGGCAACACATGGTGCCAGCAAAGCGCCTTGCTGTTCTCGTTGATCTGCTGGCGGAAGCGCACGGCCACGGGTTCCAGCCGGTCCTCGCAGTAGATCACGGCCGTCTTGCCGTGAAGTCGCGCGGCCAGGGCCGCGGCATCTTCCCGGATCTGGCCGGCTTCCCGGCGGAGCAGGGCGACGGAGGCCTCTAGGTCGTGGATGGTCCGGTCGCCGATGAGTCCAAGCTTGTGCAGGATAAAGAGCTGCACCGTAAGGGAGTAGCCGAGGCATGCCCGGGGCGACGGCGAGCCCGCCGGTACCTTGACGTAATCATAGCCGTCTGCTGTAGCCCGGTCGATCAATTGGCCGCCCGAGGCCACGCAGATGATGTGCGCGCCACGGGCCTTCAGCTGGTCGTAGGCGAGGAGGGTCTCCTCGGTATTGCCGCTGTAGGAGCTCGCGATGGCAAGGGTCTGGGGGCCAACGAAAGCCGGGACATGGTAGCCTTTTCGCACGAGAAAGGGCAGGGGGCATTCGTCCCGGATGAATGTGGCGACGAAATCCGCGCCGATGCCCGAGCCGCCGAGTCCGGCGACGAGGATATGCTCCGGGTGGCCGGCCGGCCGGAGGGTCGCGACCCGGCCGATGGCCAGCGCCTCCTCGAGTTGCGGGATGAATCCGGCGATCAGTTGGTCCATCATGTTGTCTTGCGTTTGGCCTGCAAAAGTCCCCTTCCCCGCGGGGTAAACCAACCTCAAGGCTAATTTTTTAGAAAAAATGAAGCCCTGCGGGTCACATTCTGCCCTTTCCCGACACTTCCCTCCAGTGAACAAATAGGAAAAATCATGGCACACCAGCAGGACATGGGCAATTGGGCGGAGGCGCAGGCGGTCGAATGGCTACAGGCAAAGGGCTTACGGCTGCTCGAGCGGAACTGGCGGTTCAAGCGGGCGGAGATCGATATCATCGCGATGGACGGCCGGGTCATGGTGTTCGTCGAGGTCAAGGGGCGCACCGGCCTCGGTTACGGCGACCCCGGGGAGCGCATCGACAATACCAAGAAGCGGCTCATCATCGATGCGGCCGGCGCCTATATGCGGAAGACCGGCCACGATTGGGAGATCCGGTTCGACATCGTCACCGTCCTCGGCGGACCCGGGATCGGGCGCCATGTGCGCCATTACCCGGACGCCTTCTTTCCCGACCTGCGGTTTCCGACCCGACGGCGGTAGGGAAGCGAAGTCCTTTAAGCTCACGATCAAGGGATTGGACCGGAATTTTTACGGATTTTCAGGGTTGCTGTTGTGCGGAATGGATAAAAGATATACCTTCGCAGTCCAATTTTTGTACCGCGCCATGAAAAAAGACATCCACCCGGGCAATTACCGCTTCGTCGTCTTCAAGGATTTCTCGAACGATTTCGCGTTCCTCACGAAGTCCTGCGTATCGACCAAGGACACCATCGTATGGGAGGATGGCAAGGAGTACCCGCTGGTGAAACTGGAGATCTCGAGCCAGTCGCACCCGTTCTTTACCGGTAAGATGAAATTCATCGACACCGCCGGCCGGATCGACAAGTTCAACAAGAAATTCGCGAACTCCAAGTTTGCGAAAAAGGAAAACGCATAAGTCGAAAGCCCCGGTTCCGCTGGGGCTTTTTTGTATCCCCGAATCCCGTTGATGCCCAATATCATCCTCTTCGACGACGAGTCCCGGGAGCGGATGCTCCCGCTGAGTTACACGCGGCCGGTGGCGGAATTTCGCACGGGTATCCTCACGACGCGTGAACGTTGGGAACGACTCCTCGGCGGCCGGGCCTCCTTCATCACCGCCGACTATCTCACCGGCCTCTACCCGATCCGGGTCGAGTCGGACAACCTCGTCATCAACGGCGCCGTGCTGCCCAACGACCGCCTGCTCCGGATGGTCGAGTTGCTCGAGCCCAACGAGGCCCTGATGACCGGCGGCCAGTTGATCGCCGCACGCCTCAACAGCGACCAGTTCGACCGGCTGCTCCAGGACGAGGCGATCGAGGAGATCACGGGCATCGAGCTGGACGAGTTACCCTTTATCCAACTCAGCCGCCCCTGGGACCTGCTCCACGCCCTGCGCGCGGGTATCGAGTTCGATTTTCACCTCATCAGCCGCGGGCGTCGTTCCGCCGGCTTGCCGCAGACCAATCAGGTGATCGCGGCGGACAACATCTTCGTGGAAGAAGGTGCCAGCGTGCAGTGCGCCATCCTCAATGCCCAGTCGGGCCCGATCTACATCGGGCGCAATGCCCAGGTGATGGAAGGCGCGATCCTGCGCGGCCCGGTCACGGTCGGCGACAATGCCATCGTCAAGATGGGGGCGCGGATCTACGGGCCCACCGTGATCGGCCCGGGATGCCGGGTCGGCGGCGAAGTCAAGGAGGTGGTCATGTTTGCCAACAGCAACAAGGCCCACGACGGCTATCTCGGCAACTCCGTCATCGGCGAATGGTGCAACCTCGGCGCCGGCACGACCGTATCGAACCTGAAGAACAACTACTCGACCGTGCGGATGTGGGATTACCGGAGCGGGGAGATGATCGACACCGGCCAGCTCCAGCTCGGCATGGTCATGGGCGAC
>CAYMLN010000380.1:1855-3286 GCA_964391045.1 uncultured Saprospiraceae bacterium | reverse complement strand
GCACATCTACACGTCCACGACGATGCTCTTCACGTCGGCCTTCCTCCTGGCTCATTACCTGTTCGTTCCCGCGGGATACCGGGGCCGTTTCTACCTGGCCTATCTCGTCTCCTGCATTCCGTTTCTCATCGTCAACGGCATCCTGACCGGCGGCGCAACGGCGGGTCCGGTGGTCATGTACAACCCCGACGAGCATATCGGATTCCGGATCGGGACGATCCCGGGCGATGATTTCATCTATTCCCTTCTCATGCTTTTCGGGAACATTACGCTGTTCGAGGCGCTTCGCGCAAACCGGAACCCGAAGCAGGCTTCCTAGAAGAACCAAAGATCTGCTTTCGTTTGACTTACAGGCCAATACACATATTGACGGGTATTTTCCGTGCGGGGATCTCGGCTGACGGGATTTTTTGATTAAAAACGCCTATGTATATTTGGACCGTTTTTAAATAAGTCACCCAGGCAAATCCACCACACTTATGAAAATCAGGTTGCACCTTCTTGCAAGCCTCCTGCTGATCGGGAGTCTTGTGTTTCTACAGTCTTGTCAGAATGACGACGACGATGTTGTTGGTTCAGAAAACCTTGTCGCCAACTACGGTGCCGAGGCAGCCTTGAAATGGAACGACCTGTTCCTCAAGGTCGAGCGCCATGCCGCCGGTTACCGGCCCAGTCCCGCACCCCGGTCCCTGGGGTACATGGGCCTGGCTGCCTATGAGGCCTGCATTACGGCCATGCCTTCCTACAACTCCATGGCCCTGCGGTATGCCGGACTGAGCATCCCGTCCCCGGACAACGGCGCCGAATATCATTGGCCCACGGTCGTCCATGCCGTGTATGAGACCATGATGCCGAACTTCTTCAACCAGGACATTCCGGCGTATGTCCAGGCCGAATGGGATCAATTGATCCGGGAGCTGGACGACAAATATCTGGGCCAGGCCGGCCAGGAGGTTTTCAACCGGTCCAAGGCGTATGGCGCTGCGGTCGGTGATGCGGTTTGGGCATGGTCCACGACGGATCCCTATGGACATGAGGCCTACAAAGATCCGTTCAGCAACTACGGCACCGGTGAAACATACAGCTGGGAGGCCAACTATGACGGTCCGGGTGACTGGACACCAACGCCTAACGGCCCGACACGCCCCATGTTCCCTTTCACCGGAAGATCCCGCACGTTTGCCATCAGCCAGCAGGATAAGTTGTGCCTCCCGCCCTCCACGTACTTCATGGAATACAGCGAGAATCCCAACTCCGAATATTATTCACAAGCGGTCCAGGTGTATACCAAGAATGCCACCCTGGACTACGTCACGGAGTGGATCGGGGAATTTTGGAGTGATGACCTGGTCGACCTGACGTTCAGCCCGGGGCCCCGCTGGATCGCCATTGCCAACCAGATCATCGAACACGAAAACGCCAATCTCGAGA
>CAYMLN010000380.1:0-1845 GCA_964391045.1 uncultured Saprospiraceae bacterium | reverse complement strand
GCCCTCGAAGCCTATGTCAAGACGGGTATGGCGCTTGCCGATGCCGCTGTCGGATGCTGGAATTCAAAATTCCACTACAATGTAGAGCGTCCGTATACCTATATCACAAAGGTCATCGACCCCACCTACGAGACCAACCTGTACAATCCACTGACCGGTACGCCCAATATCACCCCGGCGTTCCCGGCCTATCCTTCCGGTCACTCTACGATGGGTGCTGCAGGCGCCGAAGCGCTGGCCAGCGTGTTTGGGTACAGCTACTCGTTCACCGATAAATGCCATCTCGGCCGTGGCGAATTCGAGGGCACGCCCCGAACCTTTGGGAGCCTGTATGAAGCGGCCCAGGAAAACGCATGGTCACGCGTCCTGCTTGGCGTTCACTGGCGCATGGACAGTGATGAAGGCGTCCGCTACGGCACGGCCATCGGCCGCAAAGTCAACAACCTTCCCTGGCGGAAATAATCCGAATCTGTCGATTCGGCAAAGGACTGTCGCGTGATGCGGTAGTCCTTTTTTTTATTCCCGCTGCCCCATTCACACAGCCCGGTTTGCCGCATGGTCGATCGGCGGGACAGGCGGGCCGTACAGCCGTCGACATTCCCCTTTGGAGCCAATCCCACGCAACGAAACGCCTCCCCTGCGAGACGTGATGTGCCGGAAGCAGGGCGAACACCCCGAATTGGTCTTGCGCGAAATACAGCTGCCTTGCCACCGGGTTTTATCGGACAAGCGATGCATTGTCCGACCGCGCAGACGGTTAGTCCAGGCGATTCGGCGATCCATAGACGAATTCTGAATTGCCCCCACTCCCCGAAAAACAGGCATCCCGGCTTCCGGACTGGAAAAGCGCCTAATTATCTTTGGCCAGTTTTATTTCACCCGACCATCACCCAACACACACGTATGAAAAACAGATTACTGTATTACGCTGCCATCCTGGTTATCGGGGGCTTCGTGTTCCTGCAATCCTGTCAGAATGACGACGACGATGTCGTCGGCACGGAAAACCAGGTTTCCAATTTCGAAGCCGAATCCGCCCTGTTGTGGCATGACCTCTTCCTGAAGGTGGAACGCCATGCGGCAGGTTACCGCCCCGGGCCTGCACCGCGCGCCCTGGCCTACATGGGCCTTGCTTCCTATGAGGCGTGCATTGCCGGAATGCCGGGGTACAATTCGATGGCCCTGCGGTACGGCCTCGAGATCCCTTCCGTCGAGTCTGGCGCCACCTACCACTGGCCGACCGTTGTCCATGGCGTCTTCGAAGCCATGATGCCGAAATTCTTCACGGCCGAGCCGCCGGCCTACGTGCGCGAAGAATGGGATGCGCTGATCCGCCAGCTTGATGACAAGTACCTGGCCGAAGCCGGACAGGAGGTCTTCAATCGGTCAAAAGCATACGGCGAATCCGTAGGTGATGCCGTCTGGGCCTGGTCGACGACCGACCCGTATGGCCACGAGGCCTACAAGGATCCCTTTGGCAACTTTACGACCGGGGAGACCTATGATTGGGAGGCGTTCTACGATGCCCCCGGCGATTGGGAGCCGGCGCCCGGCGGCCCCGATGGCGCGATGTTCCCATACATCCGCCGCGCCCGGACATTTGCCATCAGCGAGTCCGAAAAGCTCTGCCTGCCGCCTTCCACCTATTTCATGGAGTACAGTGAGAACCCGAATTCCGAATACTACTCCCAGGCTGTCCAGGTCTACACGAAAAACGCCACGCTGGACTACGTGACCGAGTGGATCGGTGAATTCTGGAGCGACGACCTGGTGGACCTCACCTTCAGCCCGGGTCCCCGCTGGGTGGCGATCGCCAACCAAATTATCGAGATCGAGAAAACCGAC
>CAYMLN010000379.1:0-3290 GCA_964391045.1 uncultured Saprospiraceae bacterium | reverse complement strand
TCAAGGCGACAGGGTACTACAATCCCAAGCGCTACCCCGACCGTGCGATCGGCCGACGAAATGTCGTGCTCCGGCAAATGATGGTCAACGGGGTCATCGACTCGCTGACGCATGACTCCGTGCGCCAGATCCCGCTCGCGCTGTCCTATGCGCGCAATACGGACTCCGAGGGCATCGCCCTCTACTTCCGCAACCATCTCAGGCCCATCCTCCTCGAATGGTGCGCAAGCCATACCAAGCCAAACGGCGAACCCTACAATCTCTACACCGACGGGCTGCGGATCCACACCACGATCGACTACGGGATGCAGGCCTATGCCGAAGAGGCGCTGAAGGCGCACATGCCGCAATTGCAGGAACGCTTCGACGCACAGTTCACCACACCGGAGAAGTTCGAGGCGCCGATCATGGACGCCGTCCGGCGCTCGACGCGGTACGCGGCCATGTCGGCCGCAGGAATACCCGAAGAAGCAATCCTGGATTCGCTCGCACGTCCCGTGGAGATGAAATGGTGGACCTGGGGCGGCGTGCGGGATACCGTCGCATCTCCGCTCGACAGCGTGACCCATATGCTCAAGATCCTGCAGGGCGCGGTTGTCGCCATCGATCCGCGGACGGGCGGCGTGCTCGTGTGGGTCGGCGGTGACGACGCCCAGCATTTCAACATTGACTATGCCCTCACGCCGCGCCATCCCGGCTCCGCCTTCAAGCCCTTTGTCTACGCCGCCGCAATCGAGGCCGGTGTCGACCCGTGCGCCTTCTATGCCAATCGCCGGCTGACCTATGCCGATTTCGCGAATTACGCTCCCGGCAATTCCGACGGCATCTACACCGGTATCTATTCCCTGCCCGGTGCGCTGGCGAAGAGCATCAACACGATCGCGGTGCAACTCATCTTCGAGGCCGGCATCGACAACGTCATCCAAAAGGCCCGGCAGATGGGCATGACCGGCGAAATGCAGCGCATCCCGTCCCTCGCCCTTGGCACGGCGGAAGTCACGCCACTCGAACTCGCCAGCGCGTATACGACCTTCCTCAACAAGGGCGTCCACAAGCCGTATTTCTTCATCACGCGGATCGAGGATGCGGATGGCAACGTGCTCGAGGAATTCAAGACGCCGGCCGGCGCGACGGTCTTCAACCCCGAGACCGTGGGGATCGTCACCCAGATGATGGCCAACGTCGTCGACCGGGGAACGGCTTCACCGCTGCGCTACAAGGAGATCGGCGTCAAGGGCGCGATCGCGGGCAAGACCGGCACGACGCAGTTCCATTCCGACGGCTGGTTCGTCGGCATGACGCCAAAGCTGATCGCCGTCAGCTGGGTCGGTGCGTTCGACCGGCGGATCAGCTTCCAGCGCATGTCGGAAGGCATGGGCAGCAAGACCGCCCTGCCCCTGTGGGGCGACTTCATCAAGCGCATGCAGGCGGACACGACGTACCGGCAATACTTCAACAGCTACTGGCCGGAAGAATTCAAGTGGATCAACAATTGTCCGTTCGAAGCCCAGGAGAGCGAACTCATCGAGCTCGGGCTGCAGCCCGGCGAGGTGCGCGACAGCACCTATCTCGGTGCCCGGAAATTCACCTTGCCGGAGGAGCGGCTTCGCGCGATCCACCCGGCCAGGATTGATACGTCTTCGGTACAGCCGGCCGTCGAGGAACCCAGCCGCGCGGACCTGCGCAAGGCCCGGCGCGAGGAGCGGAAGCGGGAGAAAGACTGACACGCCTTGCAGCACGGCCGCATCCTGGAACCGCGTGAACGGAACAGTCAAGGATGCATCTGCAACAGCGGTCGAATCACCTGAACATCAAGCCTATTATTCGCTGCGCTTGAACAAGATCGGGAGGGTCATTTCCATGGCGACGGGTTTGCCTTCGCGCATGGCCGGCGTCCACGGATTGGGCAGCTTTGCGAGTTCATCGGCGATGCGCAGGATCTCGGCATCGATGCCCGGGCTCACGGATTCCTTCAGGCGAACATCGCGCAAGCGTCCGTCCGTACCGACGACGAAGGTCACGACACCCCGGCCTTCGATGCCTCGCTTTCTTTCGTCCGCCGGGTACGTCAGCTGGGCGCCGATGAACTGCATGAGCCGGTTTGACGTGCATGCCTCCTGCTCCGCGGCAGGCAACGCATTACAGCCCGGAAAGACCGGCATGCGGCCCACGTCCTGGATGGCCTGTGCGGCTCCCGGATCATCGAGCTGGAATGAAAATGGGACAGCCATGTCAAAGGCAACGGGCTTGCCGTCCTCCATGGCGGGGGTCCACCGGCCGACCTTGTCATTCATCCCGCGGATGACATCAAGGGCGGCCTGGTCCGTATCTGCCGTCAGTGACTTCAAGACCT
Source organism: uncultured Saprospiraceae bacterium (assembly GCA_964391045.1). Lineage (GTDB taxonomy): Bacteria > Bacteroidota > Bacteroidia > Chitinophagales > Saprospiraceae > Opimibacter. The sequence goes on along the minus strand of CAYMLN010000379.1, from coordinate 937 downwards.
TTGGATCGCGCACCCACCCCTCTTCATCCACGATGAATCGCACGATGATTGTCCCGTTCACGCCGTCCCGGATCGCGCTCGCCGGATACGACAACACATCCCGCAAGTACTCGACCAGCTTGCCATTGCTGCACGTCCATGCTTCATCCCCGACCAACCCTCCGCATCCGGGAAACCGCGGCTGGCTGAAATCATGCAGCGCGGCGAGTGCATCTTGCCGGGCATCTATATTGGACAATTCGCCGGGCAATGCTTCCGCCCTGTCACCGGATAGGCGATATCCAGGCACTTGAAAGGCAAAACTCGCGACCGCGATCGTCAGGACCGGGAGAATCCCCGCGTACTTGAGCGCCGCGCCGCGCGCGGAAGGACCTCTGTGCATCATCATGATTCGATTTTTCAACGTTGACGAGTGAAAGGAATGGGCAAGGGCCGGCTGACCCGAGGCGCGCTGTTGCGCAAGGAGCAACCGCGCATAGGGTTCCCACGCGGAGTCGCGCAGGACGGCGGCATCCGCCGCGTATTCATGCACCTCGCGGATCGCCCGGCGATAGAGGTGGACGAAAGGCACGATCCAGCAGATCGCCGCGATGACTTCGACCAAAAGGACATCGACCGAGTGCCGCTGCCGAACATGCGCCTGCTCATGCCGCAATACCAGGCGCAAGGCCTGCTCGTCAAGCTGCAGGCGGGCGGGCAGGTAAATGATCTTGCCGAATGAGAACGGCGTCGTGATGCGGTCGGACATGAGGCAGCCGCTACCGTCTATCTCCACGCGTTGGCCGCCGCGCTCCAGGCTGGAGATGCGGAGCAGGCCCGCGGCCAGGCGAACCAGCAGCAGGAGGCTGACCACCGCGTACCCCCCCATGGCGAGTGACGCCCAGTCGATCGCCGATGCCGCCGACTTCTTCAGTGAATTGACGCTCGATCCCACTCG
>CAYMLN010000378.1:0-3292 GCA_964391045.1 uncultured Saprospiraceae bacterium | reverse complement strand
CGAACAGGAAACCGAAGACGATAAGGCGATTCATCGCATGTATTAACGCATGCCGCACGTGGCGGGTTGCTGCAAAAATAGCCGGGGCGCGGCAAACCGGGTCGACGGCCGGGAAAAAGAAAGGGGAAGCGACCGCTCGGTCCGCCTCCCCTTTCCTTGCTGGCGCCAATGCGCCGCGAATCAATTGGTCTTCGCCGTCTTGCGGTAGCTGTGCATCGTGGTCTCCTTCGGCTTGAAATCGCCGGTGAGGTCCATGAGGACCGGCGTGGCGATGAAGATCGTGCTGTAGGTACCCGAGAGCGTCCCGATGAAGAGCGCGAAGGCAAAGCCCTTGATGCTCGATCCGCCGAAGATCAGCAAGGCAACGACCACCAGGAAGACCGTCAGCGCCGTGATCAGCGTCCGGCTCATCGTCGAGTTGATCGACATGTTGAGGATCTCATACTTGGACTTGCCTGCGTGAAGGTTGAAGTTCTCCCGGATCCGGTCGAAGATGACCACCGTATCGTTGATCGAGTAGCCGATGACCGTCAGGATGGCGGCGATGAAATTCTGGTCGACCTCCATCGAGAAAGGCAGGAAACCATGAAGGAGGGTGAAGCAGGTCATCACCGCGAGCGCGTCGTGCAGCAGGGCGAGCACAGCGCCGAGCGAAAACTGCCACTTGTTGAACCGGATGAGGATGTAGACAAAGATCAGGATGAGGGCCAGGATGCCCGCCTCGAACGAACTCTTGCGGATATCGTCGGCGATCGTCGGGCCGACCTTAGCCGAGCTCGTGATATGCGTACCGGAGAAGTCCGTCTGCTTGAAGGCCTCGAGGGCAAGATTGCCGCCTGCGAGCTTGTTAATCCCTTCATGAAGTTTGGCCGTTACCTGGTCCTGGACGTCGGTGCCGGTCTCATTGATCATGTAACTCGTCGTGATGTTGTACGTATTGACCGCATCCACGGCTTTCACGATCGGCGTCGCGCCGAACGATTCGGTCAGCGTTTCGCGGATCTGGTCGGGATTGACCTTGACGGCCTTCTCGAACTGCACGTTATATGAGTATCCGCCGCGGAAGTCCACGCCGAGCTCGAAGCCGCGGGTGAACATCGAGACGATGCCGATGCCGATGAAGATGGCAGAACCGATGTATGCGATCCTGCGTTTCGCCAGCCAGTCCACATTGAGGTTGGCCATGACGTTCTTCGTCGCGGGCACCCAGAAGCTGATGCTGTTGCCGCGATCGAGCCACCACTCGATGATCAGGCGACCGACCATGACGGCGGTGAAGAAGGAGAAGATCACCCCGATGAGCAGCGTGACCGCGAAGCCCTTGATCGGGCCGAGGCCGAAGTATAACAGCACAAGGGCGGAGAGAATGGTCGTGACGTTGGCGTCGATGATCGCGGAGTACGAATGCTTGAAGCCATCCGTGACCGCTGACCGCACGCTCTTGCCGGCCCGGAGCTCTTCCCGTGCGCGCTCGTAGATGATGACGTTGGCGTCGACGGCCATACCGATCGTGAGCACGATACCCGCGATACCGGGTAGCGTGAGCACCGTCCCGATGGAGGACAGCGCACCGAAGATGAAGAACAGGTTGGCCAACAGGGCGATGACGGCGACGACGCCGCTACCGCTGTAATAGCCGACCATGAAGATGATGATCAGGACCATGGACACGATCATGGTGATCATCGACTTCGTGATGTTCTCCTGGCCGAGGGTGGGACCGACGAGCGATTCCTGGATAATCGTGGTGCTGGCGGGCAGCTTGCCGATCTGGAGGATGTTGGCCAGGTCCTGGCCTTCCTGGATCGAGAAGTTGCCGGAGATCCGGCTGTCGCCGGTGGTGATGGGCTCGTTGACGCGGGGCGCGGAGACGACCTCGTCGTCGAGCGCGATGGCGATCTCGCGGTTGTTGTCCTGGGCGGCCTTCGTGGTCATCTCGGCCCAGATCTTGGCGCCGAGATTATCCATGCGCAGCGTGACGGCGACCTCGTTGGTCATCGGGTCCGGGGAGGACGTCGCAGTGACGACGCGGTCGCCCTGGAGCGGGGCCTCGTTGCTGCCGCGCTTGGTCCTGATCACGTATAGCTCGTAGAGATCCGTTTCCAGGCCGTCGGCATCGAGCGAAGGCTTGCTGCTCCACATGAACTTGGCGTCCTGCGGGAAGATCGAGCGCACGCGCTCGTCGTTGAGCATACTGGTGATGCTGTTGATCTTGTTGCGGTTGGCCACGCCGATGACGGCAAACGGATAGCGTATCGTCTGTCCGTCGAAATAGTTGAGTTCAAGCTGGGTGAGCAGCGGACCCGTGGCGCCTGCCGTCGCGGCCGGCACTTGTTGCGTAGTGACCGTGGAGTCGACGATGTTGCCCAGGGAGTCGTAGACCGGCGTGTAGACCGTATCCAGGACCATGGCCTGGGTGTCCACGGCACTCGTGTCGCCGGCGGCGAGTTTGCCTAGGCGCTCGTCGGCCATGGTGAAGGCCTCGAGCAGGCCCGGATCGGAGACGCGGTAGACGTCCCAGAATTCGAGCTTGGCGGTCGATTGGAGATAGGAGCGCGCACGCTCGGGGTTGTCAATGCCCGGCAGTTCGACCACAATGAGGTCGCGGTTGTTGTCAAGCTGGACGTTGGGCTGGACGACGCCGAGCTTGTCGATACGGTCCTTGAGGCGCTTGAACGTGAGGTCGACCGTCTCGTCGGCTTTCTGGCGAAGGACGCGGACCACGTCAGCGTCGGAGGATTCAAAGTTGATCAGTTCGCGCAGGGTCGCGTTGCGGCTGAAGATCGGGGCGAGGCGCTGGCCGTTGCTCACTTTCGCCCATTCGGAGGCAAAGAGTGTAATATAATCGGACTGGGCGGCTTGCAGCCCCTTTGTGGCATTATCCAACGCCTGGGTAAAGGCGGGATCCTTGGAGTTACCGGACAGGTTCTCGAGGAACTCGCGGAGGTTGACCTGCAGGACCGTGCTGATCCCCCCTTTCAGGTCGAGACCGAGGGCGATCTGCTGCTGCTTCAGTTTCTCGTAGCTGAACTTACCCAGCAAGGGGATGCTGATGACCGGCTCGCTGGACATACTGTCGAGATACTCCGCCTTTGCGGTCTTGAAGGCGAGCAGCCGGGCAGCCTCATCCGTGATGTTTGCCGAAGCCGACGTGGCATGCCGCTCTGCCGCACGCTCCACCTTGCCCGTGGGGAGGAGATAGAGGTATTGGAGCAAACAAACGATTGTCAGCAGAATCAGGAAAAACCTGATGATTCCTTTCCCTTGCATAACCAGTTGGGTTAGTTCAGTT
>CAYMLN010000377.1:0-3312 GCA_964391045.1 uncultured Saprospiraceae bacterium | reverse complement strand
GACAACGCTGAAACCTATGCGATTTCATAGGCTCATCCCGCGCATGTATTCCGCTCCTCCGTCAATTTCTTCGACAAGACGCTGGAGGCGCTGACGCTGCAATCCTTCACGCGCGCCGAGATCGAGGAATTCATCTTCACCCTGTACGACTGGATCATCCGCGATTACGAGGCCCAGAAGGCGCTCATCCCGGCCGGTCGTCTCGTCGAGGTGCGCTACGAGGATTTCGAACAGTCGCCGGTCGAGGGCTTACGGCAGATCTATGCAGCGCTTGGCATGGACGGTTTCGATAACGCCCTGCCGGCCATCCGCACGTATCTCGACCGGCAGCAGTCATTCGAGAAAGCGCGGCATGTGATCAGCCCCGAGGAGATGCAGCGCATCGCAACCCGCATGGCCTTCGGCATGGAACACTATGGCTATAGCGCAGCGGGTGCCCACCATGAAACCACCTGAGTCATCCCGACACACGGGCCTGAGGCATGTCCCGCGATTTCATTTGCGGACAAGCCCATTCGCCTGCCAAAGAAGATTGCTCGCCGCAGGTCACTTGCCCCCCGCGGCGATCGCATCCACATCATGGCGGATGGCCGGAACGGTCCTCAGGTATGCAAAGATCGAGGACACTTCATAATCCGTCAATGCCGGATAGGGTTCCATGGGATACCGGACTGCGGGTTTACCGTCCCGCTGTCCGAACTTGACAGCCTTTATAAACTGTTCTTCCGTCCAATTGCCGATGCCAGTCTCCGGGTCAGGCGTGAGGTTTCGCGTGTAGATGACCTCGCCCTCGAGGTTGGGCATGCCGTTGCCGCCGCTGAAGAAACCCGCGGTCTTCTCCGGCTCGAGGGGATTCATTGTCTTGAAATCAGGGCTGTGGCAGCCAAAGCAGTCCACTTTTCCAACGGCGAGATACCGGCCAAAGGCCACCTTGTCGGTGGTATCCGGATGCGCGATAGGACCGGTGGGGAACGGCAAGGGCGCGAAGGCCCCGATCCGCACCAGGAACTTGGCGAGGAAGGAAGGTTCCGGTGCGGGCTGTACCGCATCCGATGCCTGGAGTACCGGATCTTCGGAGCGCAGCCAGGCGATGACGCTGTTCAGGTCCTGGTCCGAGATAAGGGGCAGCTTGACCATCCATGGCGGTGCGTACTGGCCATTTCGCTTGATTCCGGTCCGGATGAGATAAGCCAGCTCGCCATCCGTGTACCCGGTCAGCTTGGACTTCGGCCCATGGGTGATATTCGGCGCCCACGCCTTGCCGAACTCAGGCGGAAGGTCAGCCATATAGCGGCCGCTTAGTTTGCCGTCCTCCCCCATATGACATTTCATACAGAGCAGGCTGGCGATCCGGCGGCCTTCGGCGACCATGGCACTGTCCGGCGTGACGGTCAGGGCCGGCGCCTTTACGGGATGGGACGGGAACGGGGCATAATTGATGTACAATCCGGCGCCGATGGCAACCAGGAGGACCAGGCCAAGCAGGATGCCCAGCCACTTTAAGATGCGCTTCATACGGAACGAATAGGTGGTGTGAAAAGATCGGGGAGAACGTCTGGTCAAAAGGGGTTCCCTAAAATACGAAAAATGCGGATACTCCATGCTGGATATCATTTGTTACCCAGCCGCGATCATCCGGAGGGTAATTTTGTGGAAAACCATTGCCATGCGACCTATTATCCGTGGGATCATCCTCATCGCCCTCGGCTTCAGCCAGGTGATGCAGGCCCAGACGAGTCCCTTCCAGGTCGAACTTGAACCTTATCCCATCAACGGCCTGCCCGGTGTGCAGTCCTACGCCCAAGGTGAATACGACGGGGAATGGATCATCATCGGCGGCCGCACAGACGGCTTGCATCGCCGCCAGCCCTGGGCCACCTTCGACGAGGCCGGCAACAACCGCGACATCCTCGTCATCGACCCGGACTCGAAACAATTCTGGCATGGGTCCCTCGATCCCCTGCCGCTCCATCTCCAGGACCAGTTGAGTTCGACCAATATGGAATTCCACCAGGAAGGGCACACGCTCTATGTCATGGGCGGGTACGGCTACAGCCGCACGGTCGACAGCAAATTGACCTATGCCATGCTGACGGCCATCGACCTGCCAGGGCTCGTCACCGCGATCAAGGCGAACGGGGACATCACGCCCTATTTCCGGTCGTTGACGGACACCGGGTTCGCCGTGACCGGCGGCCACCTGCAGAAGATCGGGGACATCTGGTACATCGTCGGCGGGCAGAACTTCGAAGGCAACTACAACCCGATGGGCCATGGCACCTTCGTGCAGACCTATACCGATGCCATCCGGCGTTTCCGGCTCACGGACGACGGCAAGACGATGAGCGTCACGCATATTACGCCGTGGGTGGACGCCGCGGCATTGCACCGGCGGGATTACAACGTACTATACCAGGTCTTCCCCGACGGGAAAGCCGGCTTCACGGCATTCGCCGGCCCGTTCCGGCCAGACGCCGACCTGCCGTTTATCGATGTCGTCAACGCAACGCCCGACGGCTACGCGCTCGACCCGGATTTCGCGCAGTACTACAATCACTACCACTGCGCGACGCTGCCGCTCTATGACGCGGACGCCAACGAGATGCATTCCCTCTTCTTTGGCGGCATCGCCCAGTATTACGAAGCCGATGGCATGCTCGTACAGGATAATGACGTACCCTTCGTGAAGACCATCGCCCGCGTAACGCGCACGGCCGACGGCCGGATGACGGAATACAAATTGCCGATTGAGATGCCGGGATACTTTGGCGCCAGTGCGGAATTCATCCTTGACGCGCAAGTCCCGCATGACGAATACGGTATCGTCCGGCTTGACGCACTCCCCGCAGAACGCACGCTGGTCGGCTACATCTTCGGCGGCATCGAGAGTTCGGCGCCCAACATCTTTTGGATCAACACGGGCACGGAAAGCACCGCCACCCCGATGATCTTCCGGGTCTATATCACCCGATCACCGATCACCGCCATCGACCAGGTCAACGAGCAGAGCCTCAATGGCCTCCAACTGCAGGTCTACCCCAATCCGACAGAAGGCCTCATCACCCTTCTCTTCCGGATCGATGAGCCCGGCCCGACTCGATTGCTGGTCACCGATACGCAAGGAAAACAACTCCTGAGCGAGGACATTACGGACGATGTTGTTCGGGGCGAAAACATGCTCCAACGCACCTGCCAGAAACTGAAACCAGGTATGGTCTGCATGGTCAGTGTGTTCCACGGCGGGAAACAGTTGACGCAAAAAGTAGTGGTGAAGGAGTGAGGCAAAGGGCAAAGGGCAAAGGGCAAAGGGCA
>CAYMLN010000376.1:0-3313 GCA_964391045.1 uncultured Saprospiraceae bacterium | reverse complement strand
CTGTAATAGGCTTGCGCCAACACCGAGATCACGCCGAAGACCTTACTGCCCGGCGGCGAACAGATGCGCGCAGCCATTTCTTTCTGGAACATGCCGGCCATGAACGGAATACGCTCCCGCAGTTGAAGGCCCAGGAAGACGATCTGGCTGGAGATGTTGTAGGGAAAATTTCCGGCCAGCACAAACGAACCATCCCGGCCAAGATGCTCCTCGAGATTGACCCGGAGGATATCACCGTGGATAACATGGAGATTCGGATTGTGGAAATCGCGTTCGAGGATAGGGATCATATCCCGGTCAAGCTCGACCGCGTACACGGGCAACGATAAGTCAAGGAGGTGGCGGGTGAGGATGCCCTTGCCGGGACCGATCTCAACGATCGCGCTGCAACCGGTCGTATCGATGGCCTTGGCGAGTCGCTCGGCCACGCCATCCTGGATCAGGAAATGTTGTCCGAGTTCTTTCTTGGCGCGCATGAAGCGTGAAGATACGAGAAGGGCATCGGCTTCTCGCGGAGAGGCTTATCGAGGGGCAACAAACCGACCATTTCCAAAAAGGAAAAACGGACCGATCGGCTTGAGGTGATGGAATCCTGCGGCGCCCATGCCGCTGGTATCCGAGGGTTCGATGAAATAATACTGCATCGTCGAGTCCACCTTGAGCGGACGTTCATACGGCATCCCCCCAATCGGCAGGGCATCGGCATCGCGGTAATAACTGAGGGCGGGATTGAAGATCCAGGTCGTTCCCAGCCGTATGCTATCATTTGCAGCGCCCGCCGGCAGGATCTCCTGCAGCAAGGCGGGGTAGAACGCATCATACCACCACTCCCGACAGCTCTTCAGTGAACCGGGAAGCACCCGTGTCACGTGGAACACGAAGAGGAGGACAAACAACAATCCCAACCACGAAAATCCACGGGTTGACATCCCGTTGGAAAAAACGAATACGCCAAAGACCAACGGAATCAGGTAGATCGACTTTCGACCGACGGGAGCCATAGACCCGGTCAGTTTTTGCTGCGCATAGATCAGGGCAAGGTTGGATACCAGGAGCAGGAAGAAGATCATGGCCTGCCGCCTGTTGATGAAGAATCGGTTGGCCAACGCAAGTGCGGTACTGGTGATCACGCCGACCACCATCAGGGACAAGAGCAAGGCAACAGTGCCCTCGCCAATATATCGCTGGCCATTGAGCACGTTCGTGAAGAGATCCCGAAGCGTCCCGGTAACATCCTCAGCGCCCCAGGCGAATTCGCCATTGCCGGCAAGGACCTTGAGTGGATAGCGCAGGACTGAGAACAACAACGCCCCGTGCAGGATCCATGCGCCGATGTGACGGAACAGGATGCGCGTCTTGCCATTCGACAACATCCAGACACCCCACGCCACGGCCATGGCCGCCCACGGAAGCAGCGCGGTGAAGTTGGCCAGGATCGCGAACGTATGGGCGACAAGCGCGAGGACCAGCCACCGGATCTTGTAGTCCTCTACATACCGCGCCAGCGCATACATGGAGCCCAGGACGCCGAAAACCATCAATCCGTATCCGCGCGCCAGGGAGAAGAAATCCAACAGGTACACATGTCCGCAGAGCGCGAGCCACGCGCCCAGTCCGGCCAATACGCCAGACGTGTAGCGCCTGCACAACAGCGCCGCGATACACCCGTAACCGAAACCGGCCAGGACATTGGGCAGGCGCAGGGCCCACGGCGCATCGCCGAAGACCGAAGCGCTCCATTGGAGTAGCAGCGTGTTGAGCCAGTGATTGTTGGCCGTGCCCCAGCAGTCATAATTGCTGATACAGGACCACACATCGAGATGCCGGTAATTGATCCACGTGCTCGCCTCGTCGTGCGTCATCGGGATATACACCGCCCGCCAGGCGACAAGGCTCCCGAGGGCGAGAACAGCCGCCAGCAAAACCAAGTCTCGCGCGGTTAACGCGCCCGCCTGCGCGTCAGAAGACATCTTCACGACGGGCCATATTGTACCGGACGGCGAAGGACAACTGTTGCGTACGAAGCTGCCGCGTCTCGGATTCGCTTTGCTTGTTGCGGTAGGTCAGGGAGAGATCGGCATACAACTCCGGGGAGATCTGCCACGTCGCGCCGATCTTCCCGAACAAGATGTCCGTTGCCACGCCTTGCCCGACGACATTTCCGTAATCCGATACGCGCTCCGTATTGGGTACCAGGATGTTGGCGCCATAGGAGACGGAATCCCTGTCTTCGCCCGTGGTGATTACGTACACCTGTCCCTCGAGCGTCAGGCGCGGAAGGGGTTGATACCGCACGATCCCAATCACCTCGTTAAAGTTTGCGCCCAGCGGATGGGCGAGGGCCTGGTTATAATGCGAATAATTCGCCGTTGCATTGTAATGCGAATACGTAAACGGGCGTACCCGGTTCCATTCGGCCTGCAGGTCAAGATGCGCGATGCCAAAGGCGTTGTAGTAATTGGCGCCAAGCTGTATGCCATACTTGTTTCCCCACCAGCCCGACTCCCCGTCAAGGATCTGGCTGATCTGCAGGTCGTCGATCATGAGTTGTCCGTAAAACTTTGCCGTTCGCCAGGCTTCTACTCGTGCATTAAACCCAAGCATTACATTGTCCGGGCTGCCGAGCGCACCTTCCACGGATCGATAGAGAATGATCGGATTGAAGTACTGCCACTCGAAATGGTCGCTTTCGCGGTCAAAGACCACGGATTCGAACAAACCCAGGGTGACGGTCCGCGAGGCCTTGAAACTCAGGTAATGTGCGGCCATGAACTTCTTCTCGATCGGTTCCGACGTTCCGTTGACCGACATGAAATCATCGGCGGCCAGTTCGGCGAAGATGTTTTGGTAATGGATCTTCCAGATCCGCGTATTGAACCGGATGGAGAAGAACGGCGTGGAGAAATCGGAAAGCAACAGCGAGCGCACGCCTTCGCCGATGAAATGCTGGTTATGCCCGACCTGCATGCCGATATACTTGCCAAAGTTGAATCCGACAAAGGCAGTGGCCAGCAGGTAATCCCGGCCGCCTTCAGAATCGAACAGGGCGGAGTCGAAGTTCTTATACAAGCCCGCGCCAGGCACGACGCCAAAATCGTCCGTATAGACATTTACGTAATTCGCGAAGCGGGTCTGCGTATCATAAAAGCTCGTTTGAAACCAGACGTCCTGCCCAATCCCTCCGCGCAGTCGCAGCCCCCGCGAGTTAATGAAAGTCGTGACGCCTTCTTCCGACTCGCGGCCGACACCGAGATGCAAGAGCGGATCTACCCGGAGATAGAAATCGTGTACATCGACTTCATACAGGTGCGCG
>CAYMLN010000375.1:0-3314 GCA_964391045.1 uncultured Saprospiraceae bacterium | reverse complement strand
CACGTTCCGATGACGCGGAGGAGGGGAGCGCCTCCGCGGGCGGTCGAGATCGCGGAGACCCTGATCCGCTCCGGCGCCATCGATATCATCGTCATCGACTCCGTCGCCGCCCTGGTGCCCAAGGCCGAGATCGAAGGCGAGATGGGCGAAAACAAGGTCGGCCTGCAGGCCCGCCTCATGTCCCAAGCCCTCCGCAAGCTGACCGGTACGATCGGCCGCACGGGATGCTGCTGCATCTTCATCAACCAGCTCCGGGAGAAGATCGGCGTCATGTTCGGCAACCCCGAGACGACGACCGGCGGCAACGCGCTGAAGTTCTATTCGTCCCTCCGCCTGGACATCCGCCGCAACGGCGCGGCCCTCAAGGACCGCGACGGCAACATCGTCGGCAACCACGTCAAGGTGAAGGTGGTCAAGAACAAACTCGCCCCGCCGTTCCGCATCGCCGAGTTCGACATCATGTTCGGCGAAGGCATCTCCAAGGCCGGCGAGATCGTCGACATGGGCGCGGATGCGGACATCATCCAGAAGTCCGGCGCCTGGTACGCCTATGAGGGCACCAAGATCGCCCAGGGCCGCGATGCCGCGAAGCAGTTCTTCCTGGACAACCCCGAGCTGGCCTGGGAAGTGGAAAAGAAAATCAAGGCGAAGTACGCCACCCTTCGTCCCGTACATACGGAAGAAGAGGTGCCCGTCGACGCGGAAGAGTAAGGTCAGGCGGTTCGCTGCCGCCGACCGGCCATTTGAGATTCGGTTTTATGAAAAAAGCCGGCCTGACTGGGTCGGCTTTCTTCATTTTTAGCCGCATCCCCATCCGCTGTCCGGATCACTGTCGTCGCCATCGACGGAGGGAGGCAAAAGGAATACCTTTGCCGCCGTATGATCCGCTTCCGTTTGCTCATCCCCCTGGCGCTCCTGGCCGCCTGCACCGCCTCGAAAAAAGCCACCGTCGATCCCGATTCGATCGACCACATGCAGTTCGCGGAATTGCCCGAGATGACAGTCACCGCCGACGCGGGTGTTCCAAAGAAGGACGCGCCAACGCCCGCCTACAAGCCTGCGGATGAGCGCACGTGGGACCTGATCCACACCCGGCTCGACCTGTCGTTCGATATCCCGCAGCAGAAGGTCATCGGTCGGGCCGAGCTGACCCTGACGCCGGTCTTTTACACGCAGCAGGAGGTGAACATCAATGCCGTGGGCATGACATTCTCGGCGGTCCGGATGGATGGCTTGGCCGTCGATGAGTACCGCTATGATGGGTCGATCCTCACGCTGCCGCTCGACAAGCCGATGCGCCGCGACGAGACCCTCCGCGTCGACATCGCCTACAGTGCGATACCGTCCGATTCATCCGCGGAAGCTTCCGCCGCGATCACGAGCGATAAGGGCCTGTTCTTCATCGATCCGCTGGACACGCTGTCCTATGTGCCGCTACAGATCTGGAGCCAGGGCGAGACGACGTTCAACAGCAAATGGTTTCCCACGCTCGACCAACCCAACGAGCGGCATACGCAGGAGGTCGCGATCACAGTGGCGGATTCCCTGATGACGATCTCCAACGGGTCGCTCGTCAATGCGGTGCGAAATGCCGACGGGACGCGGACAGACACCTGGCGGCTCGACCTGCCGCACGCGCCCTATCTCACCATGGTCGCCGTCGGGCAGTGGGACAAGGTCTCCGACTTCTGGCGCGGCCGGCCGGTCGACTATTATGTCGACAAGGGCTACGGCCCGAGCGCGCGCGCCATCTTCGCCCACACGCCGGAGATGCTCGACTTCTTCTCGCGCATCCTCGGCTATGATTACGTCTGGCCCAAGTACGCGCAGGTGGTCGTCAAGGACTTCGTCTCCGGCGCGATGGAGAATACGACCGCGGTCACCTTCGGGGATTTCGTGCAGTTCTACGCCGACGACATGATTGAGGAGGGCACCAACGATTACATCGTCGCGCATGAGATGTTCCATCATTGGTTCGGCAACCTCGTCACGTGCGAGTCATGGGCCAATCTCGTCCTCAACGAGGGCTTTGCCAACTATGCCGAGTACCTGTGGTATGAATTCAAGTACGGGCGAGAGCGTGCCGATCTGAGCCGGCTGAGCGAACTCAGCGGGTACTTCGACCAGGCCGCGGCCGATCCGCATCCGCTCGTCCACTACCACTACGACAAGGCCGGGGATATGTTCGACGCGCACAGCTACAACAAGGGCGGGCTCGTGCTGCACATGCTGCGCGATGTCGTGGGTGACGAGGCGTTCTTCGCTTCGCTGCAACATTACCTTCGTGCCCATGATTACGAGGCTGCCGAAATCGATGACCTGCGGCAGGCTTTCGAGGCCGTCACCGGCCGGGACCTGCATTGGTTCTTCGATGCCTGGTACTTCGGCACGGGCCATCCAGTACTGGCGTTCAAGCACACATACGATCCTGAGGCCGGTGGCCTTCGCATTACGCTTAAGCAAACCCAGGAGGAGAAAGGATACACCCCGTTGTTCATCCTGCCCCTGGAGATCGGCGTCATCGGGGCCGATCACAAGCTCACGCTCCACAAGGTCCTCCTCGACCAGAAGGAACAGGAATTCATCATCCCGGCCGGCGGAGAGCCGTTGGCTGTGATCCCCGATCCCCGGGATATCCTGCTTGCCGAGATGCAGGACGATCCCGACGAAGAGGATATTGTCAACCGCATCCTGTACGCGCCCTCGCTCAACCATCGCATCTCTGCCTGGCGGAAGCTGGGCAACGTATTGCCGGATGAATTGCTCGAGATCGTCATGATCGATTCCTCGCAGACCATGCGACGCCTCGCGGCGGGTGAGCTCGGGACGCGCGGCGACGTCGCGCGCCTGGGCCGGATGGCGGACGCGGAATCCGATCCGCTCATGCAGTACTATCTGCTCGAGTTGCTCGCCTCGACCGATCCGCAACGCGCCCTGCCCTTGGCCGACCGGATCCTCGGCGGGCAATCGCGGCCTGTCCTTATGGCGGCAGCGCTCGGGGTCAAGGCCAAGGTTGATCCCACTGCCGCCGTGGCGGAGGTCAAAGGCCTGGAAGGCCATCCGTCGTCGGCGATCCAGGCCGCCCGGATCACGATCCTTTCGGAAAATGGCCAGGCCGACGATTCGCTTTTCCTCGCGCCGGAAGTCGCTGTTATCGCGGACGAATACCTGCAAGACGTCATTCACGCCTATGCCAGGTACTTGTCCCCGCTCTCCCCGGCTGCTCAAGACAAGGGACTGGCCGTGATCCGGTCAGACCATTTCCGGCGCACGCCCTCCAATTACGCGCGTCGATTCTACACGATCGCGGGCCT
>CAYMLN010000374.1:0-3330 GCA_964391045.1 uncultured Saprospiraceae bacterium | reverse complement strand
GGGCGAACGGTCCGTACACAGGGGCCCCTGCAGCATCATGACCGAAGGGCATGGCTGCAGGCGGGGCGGGCGCGGGCCGCCGGGGCGAAGGTTTACTGGATATAGTAACCTTAAACTCGGGATTGCAAGGATAGACGCAAACCAGCTTAGGGCAACTCGCCTTCGCCAATGACGCAGGTTGGGCATAGAAAGGGAAGAGCGGACTTCGTCCGCCGTAGCTCGCCGGAAGCCGTGGCGAAGGTTTAGAGGATCATATCAACTTAAGCTCGGAATCGCAAGGGCAGACGTAAACTTGCTTAGGGCAGCTCGACTTCGCCAATGACGCAGGCCGAATCATTACAATTAAGAGCGGACGTTGTCCGCCGAAGCTCGCAGCAAGCCGGGGCGAAGGTTTATTAGTTCAAACCAATTAACGCTCGGGATTACATAGGCAGGCGCAAACCAGCTTAGGGAAGCTCGCCTTCGCCCATGACGCCGGTCGGGCATTCGCCCGACGGCTTGTCATGATGGCTTCGGCGAGCGAAGGCGGAGGAGGAGGGATTCGAACCCTCGAAGGCTTTTACACCTTGCCGGTTTTCAAGACCGGTGTAATCAACCGCTCTACCACTCCTCCGGGCAGGCCCTCGACAATTCCGTCAAGGGCGACAAAAATAGTTTTTTCGGCCGGTTTCCTTCTTCACCAACCGAGGCGTGGACACGTAAAGATGCTTTACCCCCTACTCGGGCAACGGATTTATTTCGCTGGATGCTAAGTGCATGACACATGCGTTGAACCGTCGATGATGGGCCTGACCGTGCGGCTAGCTTTGCGAACGTGCGGCTAGCTTTGCGAAATTGGGATAGCGCCGACGCACCACTATACGTCGGGACATCGCGGCAAAACCCGTTGCGCCGGGCCCTCATCCGGTTTTGTTCTCCTCGCCGCGCGTTCGACTCCTCCGGTCGATGCTGCCCGCCAGTGAACGATCACCTGTCCGTCCCGGCGGACCGGCCTTGAGCAACGAAGAACGACTGCCAACGCGTGCGACCGAACCAATTCTTGCGGGAGATCCGCCCTGTTGTAGCCCTGTGGCTCACCCTTGCCTGCCTCCTTGGCCCCGGGTGCCGGAAAAGCACTCAGTCGCCCAAGCCCGATTCACCCGCAACCACGAATGCGTTTCCGCTGGAAGGCGCGACGATCGAATCCTTACAGGCAAGGATGGCCTCAGGCGAACTGTCAGCGACAGCCATTATCCGAATGTATCTCGACCGGATCGCCCGGATCGATGACAACGGTCCCGAACTGCATGCCGTCATCGAACTCAATCCCGATGCCATGGCCATCGCGGCCGAACGCGACCGCGAGCGCGCGGAAGGCCGGGTGCGGGGCCCGCTGCACGGTATCCCGATCCTGATCAAGGACAACATCGACACAGGCGACAAGATGGAGACGACGGCCGGCTCGCTGGCGATGGCCGGTCATCGCGCCGACCGTGACGCCTTTGTCGTTGCGCGGCTGCGCGAGGCCGGCGCCATCATCCTCGGCAAGGCAAACATGACGGAATGGGCCAACTTCCGGTCGCCCTACGCGATCAGCGGATGGAGCAGCCGTGGCGGCCAGACCAAGAATCCCTACGTCCTGACCGCCTCGCCGTGCGGGTCAAGCAGCGGCTCGGCCACGGCCGTAGCCGCCGAACTGTGCGCCATCGCCGTGGGCACGTCGACCAACGGTTCGATCGCCTGCCCGTCATCGTTCAACGGCGTCGTCGGAGTCCGGCCGACGATGGGCCTTGTCAGCCGGACCGGGATCATCCCGCTCGCGTTCTCCCAGGACGCGGCCGGACCGATCGCGCGTACGGTGCGCGACGCGGCCATCCTGCTCGATGCCATGGCCGGCCGGGATCCCGCGGACGCATCCACCGCTTCCGCCCCCGCGTATACGGCTGGCCGGATCATGAGCGTGCTGGATACCACGACCCTGCGCGGAAAACGCATCGGGATCGACCGGCAGATCATCGGGGAGATGAATGGGCTTGGCGTGTTATTCCAACAGGTGATCGCCCAACTGAAGGCCGGCGGCGCAACGATCGTCGAAGTCGATTTCATCGATGCATACAATGGACTGCGGCAAGACGAATTTGTCCTCATGGCGCATGAATTCAAGGCCGGGATCAACCGTTACCTGGCCTCGGCCAACGGCCGGGTGCGGTCGCTCGAAGATCTCATCCGCTACAACGAGGCCCACGCGGAAACGATCATGTCGTATTTCGGCCAGGAATACCTTGACAGCGCCTTTGCCGCCGGCACTCTCGAGGACCGAACGTATCTCGATGCGAAAGCCCGGCTCGCCGGCATGCGCAAACATCTCGAATCGCTCTTCACGCGTGAACGCCTTGATGCCATCGCCGGCATGGGATACGGCGCGTACAGTCCGTCAGCCGTAAGCGGCTTCCCTTCCGTCACCGTGCCCGCCGGGATGTTCAACGGTCTTCCGGCCGGCGTGACCTTCATCGGCAAAGCCTTCCGGGAAGACGAGCTTCTCGGTGTCGCGTATGCGTTCGAGCAGCGCATGCAGGCCAGGACGCCACCGACGTTCCTGCCCGGTAACGTGGTTCCCTGACGGCCGGGCCCCCAGGCAGGTGCATGGAGGGATTCATCGGAACACCTCGTGTTTCCCGGATGGTGATCCACTCCCCTTTGCCTAATTTTCCATAATGAATGACCTTCCTTCACCGGCAACCCTCCTGGAGATCATCGGCCTGCTCGTGGCCGTCACTACATTCGTCATCGCCCAGGCGGTCCAGAAACGCCGCGACCGGTCCATTGCCCGGCGCAAGATCTACCAGGAACTCGAGCTGGCCTCGATCGATCTCTTCCGCTTCGAGGCCGGGCAACTCGACCTGATCCGGCCTGTGTGGCAAGCCGGCATCCCCATGCCGGCAGCCGGCACAGCCGAGCGGACGGTCGTCTCCAATTATGTTTGCCAGATCCTCAACTTGTTTGAACTCGCGACCCGCTTCCGATTGGACGGCACGATGCCGCCCGATGTGTTCGGCTCGTGGGTAGCGTGGTTCCATCAGTTGATTGCCGCACCGGGGTTCGCCGAGATATGGCGGGAGTCCCGGCTCAATTACCTGCCGGCGTTACGCGAATTCATCGACGACGGCCTGGTCCTTGAAGCCGGCGAATCCGACCCTATCGTACGCCAACGAAATTTCTACACGGCCGTGGCGCAGCGTCTCCAATGCCCCGTCATCGCGCACTGGCTGGATGAAACAGCCGCCCCGGGACCCATTTCAAGCGAAGACACGTCTGCCGGCAATCCGATCAGGACAGCCGCTGATCCGGAGA
>CAYMLN010000373.1:0-3332 GCA_964391045.1 uncultured Saprospiraceae bacterium | reverse complement strand
ACATTGCCGGATATTTGGCACCGGGCGCCGCGCCGCTGGGGCCATTCCCGTCACGCCATGTGCTCCTACATGGCTATGTTTCCCCCGACGATTCCGCACGTGTTCGTCCGGTGGCTCACTGCCCCTGGAGAAGTCGTTTATGACCCCTTCTGTGGCCGGGGGACTACCGTACTCGAGGCCTGCAACCAGGGCCGGGTTGGCCTGGGATCCGATGCCAACCCGCTGGCCTTGGTTCTTACAGCAGCCAAGGCGTCCCCGCCTGAGCGCAGGGCCATCGATCGCCGCTTGGCCCAACTACGGGGCACGCAGGATCGTGTCGACCCGAGCAGCGAACCACCCGCGATACAGGCCGTCTTCGACCCGGACGTCCTGGGCCAGCTCCTCTGGCTCCGGAGCGTCCTCTCCGTCCGCTCCTCCGTCGACCGCTACCTCTATGCAGTTCTGCTGGGCATCCTCCACGCCAATGCGCGTTCCGACGGCACACCCCGCGGGCTAACGATCTCGATGCCCAACACGTTCTCGATGGCGCCAGGTTATGTCATGCGCTACAAGATCGCGCACGGCCTGGTCCCGCCTAAGGTCGATGTCCTGGATCGACTGGCCGAGCGCATTGCCCATCTGGGCGAGAAGCCGCCGGGCTTTCAGTCAGGCCATGCCTGGATCCAGGTCGCCACCCGATCTATCCGCATACCCGCGCGCTACGACCGCCCGAAACTGATCTTTACCTCGCCCCCGTATCTCGGCGTCATGAAATACGGCAAGCTCAACTGGTTGCGACTCTGGCTGCTGGGGCACGAGCCCAAGGCTGTGGATAAGAAGCTCTTCGCCTCGGGTTCCCTGGATGCTTACAGCAGCTTCATGACTCGCGCGATCGGAGGATTTGCCAAGGTCCTCCGGGAGGACGGCTACCTGTGTTTGGTCATCGGAGATGTCCGTCGGCCATCCGGGGATATCAATCTTGCCCGGACCGTCGCCGAGCGCTGTGTCGAGGGCTCGGGCTTGAAATTCCTGGCACTGGTTGAAGACGAGCTGCCCGCCGGGCACAAAGTCAGCCGGATCTGGAAGGAACGCCACGGCCGGGCTACGAAGACCGACCGCATCCTGATCCTCGGAGGGCCAAAGGCCGGTCGGCTGCCGAGAATACCGACGATTGATTGGGCCGCAACGGCCGACCAGGAGAAGCCCGTTGGCTGATATTACCGAGAAGCTGAAAGAGATCGCGTCCACCGACATTTTCAAGCAAGGTCGCGACGAGAAGACATTCGTCGGTCGTCCGTTCTACTTCGATTACGAGTCCGTCAAGGTGCTCGTCAACGACAAGTGGAAGAACGCCGTCGGTGGTGTTCCTGCGGGCGCGTTCCTCTTGTGCGCCTACGATGGCGAGCCCGGCGTCGAGGAGATGGTGCTCGTGCGGGTCATTGGGCCCACCACTCTGCCGACGGACTCTGAAGTCATCGCCTCCATGGTGGACTACTACAAAGAGGGGCCCGGTGCAGGACCCAGCTCCACCAAGCTGGACAGCTTCACCCGCTACGAGTTTATGTTCTCCGGCATCGAGTGCCGAATTTTGGGTACCTACTACCGGCAGAACGGCAAGACCTGTTTTGGCGCCGACGTGGAGAACTTCTACAGCTCCCACAACTACTCGGTCTACAAGCCTACGGGCAAGGTGCTCGAGTACATCGTGAACTTCAGAGAGGGCGACGGCATCCCCGGCGGCAGTGACCAGGTTCGCCTGGGCTGCGTCCGGTACAGCGCGTCCCGCCGCTCCGACACCGGTCCCGAGGTTCCCATCTACGTATCGGCGCTGGATTTCGTGGGCAAACGGACGGCTCTCTTCGGCATGACCCGTACGGGCAAGTCGAACACCGTTAAGAAGATCCTGGAGTCCGTAAAGGACCTGTCCGGCAAGAACATCAAGGGCCCGGACGACAAGCCGCTGAAGCCTGTTGGCCAGATCATCTTTGACATCAATGGCGAGTACGCCAACGCCAACCAGCAGGACGAAGGCACCGCCATCTTCGAGATGTTCAGGAAGGATACTACCCGCTATTCACTCATGGAGAAGGAAGGCTTCGAGGTCATGAAGCTAAACTTCTACAGCGATCTCGAGGCAGGGTTCGGATTAATACAAAGCTTCCTTGGCGATGCCAGTGGCGACTATATCGGCAGCTTCCTGGCTCTCGATTTCTCTGAGGTTGACCCTGATGACTTCTCTGCCAAAACGCGCCGCGACCGGATGGTCGCTGCCTATAAGGCGTGCCTGTATCGCGCCGGCTTCGCGTCCGACAAGAAGACCGTAAGGTTTACTGGGAACAAGGAACTCAATGCGCTTGCCGGGGATCTAGATCCATCCAAGGGGATCTCCTACGCTGACGCTGCGAAGTGGTTCGAGGCCGTCTGGGACGCCTACAACGACGACTCCTTCTTCGATAACTACAAGAAGAAGAATGGTCAGGAGTGGGCCGACGAGGACCTGAAGGCTGTCCTGGTGATGCTCACCCGCAAGAAAGTTCCGGGAAAGGCAGCCGGGGTCTCCGGATTCCGGAAGCTCCAGCCCATTAAGGAGTATCACTCCCCATCAAATACATCCTCCTTCGAGGACGAGATCGTAGCCAAGCTGCGGAAAGGCGAGATCGTCATAATTGATCTGTCTCAGGGTGACCCCCAGCTGCAGAGAACCTACTCCGAACGCATCTGTCTCCGGATATTTACCGATGGCATGACCCGCTTCATCAATAACGAGGCCGCCAATTACATTCAACTCTACTTCGAAGAGGCCCATAACCTCTTCCCGAAGAAGGACGACAAGGATCTGAGTCAGATCTACAACCGGCTGGCGAAGGAGGGCGCCAAGCTGCGCCTCGGACTGGCCTATGCCACCCAGGAGGTCAGCTCGATCTCCAGTAACGTCCTCAAGAACACCCAGAACTGGTTCGTCTCCCACCTGAATAACCAGGACGAGCTAAAAGAGGTCCAGAAATTCTACGACTTTGAGGATTTCGTGGAGAGTCTGCGGCGGGCGCCCGATCGCGGCTTCATCCGCATGAAGACCTACTCCAATGCCTTCATCGTGCCGGTTCAGATTGACCGGTTCTCGGCTAAGAAGGCCGACTGATGGCCTACGGGCAAGTCAAGGGGCGAAAGCCATTCGAGCGCGCGAGCAAAATCGCGCACACGCACATTCTGAACAATCCGGAGGTCCAGGCCTTCGTCGGAACCTGCGTGCTGCCTTCGGCGCCGGACAAGGCGAATCTGGAAGTGCTCCAGAAGCCACTGCCGGAGGCCCAGCGCCGCATCGAGCACGTTATTGCGGTGGACGGGGGCATGAC
>CAYMLN010000372.1:0-3339 GCA_964391045.1 uncultured Saprospiraceae bacterium | reverse complement strand
CCTCCCGCTCCCCCACCCGGAGAAAATCGGTCCGCTTGAGCTTGAGCTTGAGGAGCTCGTTGGCGCTGAGCGCGTTCACGAAATACACGAGGCTTTTTTCGATGCGGAGCAGTTGCTTCAACTCTTCGTTCCGGCTGGAGACGTAAAGCTCGTTCTCGATGAGGTTACGCTTCAGGTTGAGTTTCTTCAGGCTGTCCATGAAGCGCAGGACATTCTGCTCCATGATCTGCAGCACGAACATCTGCTCGTCGGCATTATCAAAGCCCTTGACGCGGCCCTCGACGAAACGCTGGAGGATGGGATTTTCCTGCGGGCAGACGGTGACCACATGGTCCTGGGTCAGGATGATGCCGAGCGGGACGGTGATGTAAAAGGCTTCGTTTTCCTGGTCGATCTCATGGAGCATGGGTGTCGTGACGAGGATAAGGCGCACATCGTCCTCGCGCTCGTAGCGCGAACGCTCGTCAAGGTCAAGCGAGTCGGTCAGGAAATCGAAGGGAATGTGGAAATCTTCGGCCAGGCGTTCCAGCTCGTCCGCCTCAAAGGGCGGCGAGACGTTGACCCAGCAGGAAAGGACAGGGCTGTCCAATTCGGTCAGGCGTCCGTTCTCGGTATGGTAATAACGGATCATTGCAACTGAGCCCTTCCATTTACGGATGAAGAATTTCGTTCGACGGCAAAGGTAACGAAAAAGGTATGGGTTGCCCCCCGCTCAGCCCGGCCAATTCATCATCTGGCGATGGTACTCCCCGAGGATCTCATACTCGGCCCGTGAGGTCGTGATACCCCGACGCCGCGTCGCGTACCACCGCTCGAGGATCTCGGCTTGCTGCTCGGCATTAAACGCCTTCAGGCCGCCAGTTCCGCGATGCGCCAGCAAGCCGGCCGTGCCGCCGAAATCATACCCGCCGCCCCATCGCTGGCCCCACAGGGCCTCGGGTATGTACCGGCTGCCGAACGCCCGGTACTGCCGGCAATGGACCAGTTCATGGACGAGCAGGCCCTCGGCCAGCGGCACCCGCACATGGATCGTATGGAATGAGACGAACGCAGCCGCACCGGCCTGTCGGGCCAGGCGCGAGCGGTCGGCAATAGCAATCCGCTCCGGATCCAGGCTCTTGCCAAAGACCTCTCGTACAATGGCCATTTCATCGTTGCCCAGTATCCGGCGATCGCGACCGGTGAGCAGGAAAACGGATTCAGCGATCCAGGCCAGCGGCGCCAGGTCTGCCATACCACATATCAATCCCATCGTCCACCGGAGCAGCCTATGCCTGCCCACGGGCTGGTCAATCCAAAACATCCATCTGAAGAGACTCATAAGCCGATGCGGCCACAGCACGATGAATTCACCCAGCCACCGGCCGATCATCCTCCACCGCCAGGCCATCGGTCAACGGAAATGAAGCGTCCGCACGGGACTGATCCGGCTCACGAGGAACGAGGGTCCGAACAGGCACAGTGCGATGATGACCAGCGAGCCCACATTGACCGCCAGCAGGTGCCAGGGCAACACCATGGTCGGGGCATAATCGAGGTAGTAATCCGCCTCGTCGAGCCGGATGAACTTGTACCGGTCCTGCAACCACGCCAGTCCCAGCCCCAAGATGTTGCCGAGCAGGATCCCGCCGGTCGTGATGAGCATGGCAAACCACAGGAAGACACGCCGGATCGATCCGTCACGCGCGCCGAGACTCTTCAGTACGCCGATCATCTGCGTGCGCTCAAGGATCAGGATCAGGAGCGCCGTGATCATGTTCATGATCGCCACCGCCAGCATGAGGCCGATGATGACGACTGTGTTGACGTCCTGCAACTCCAGCCATTCGAACAGGCTCGGAAATTTCTCGCGGATCGTCTCCACATAGAGACTGGCCGGCAGTTCTTCGCGGTAAACATATTCGGTGATGCCGTACAAATCATCGACATGCTCGGCGCTGATCTCCAGGCCGCCGATCTGTCCCGGCGACCATCCGAGGACATCGCGCACCCGGTCGATGGAGGCGAGTGCGAATTTCGCATCGTTCTCTTCGAGGCCGGTCTTGTAAATGCCGCGGATCGTGAAGCGTCGCTGGATCTGGTTGCCCTCCCGAACGAAATACACGATCAGCTTGTCCCCGGTCTGGAGGCGCATGCGGCCAGCGGTCACCGATGACACGATCAATTCATCCTCCGCCAGGCCGCTCCACGTATCGCCCCCGACGTTGAAGCGATTCATCGCGGGCCAGTCGTAGTCGGCGCCGACCCCTTTCAGGACGATCCCTTCCAGCTGGTCATCGTGCGTGATGATTCCCGGCAGATAGATGTAGGGATGCACATGCCGGACGCCGCCCCGGGTCAGGCGGGTGCGATCGCCGTTTGGCGTGGCCTCCGTCCATTCGACGCGGGCGATATCGGCGATCGACGTCACCATGGCGGAGTCGTAGTCGAATGGAAGGGCTTCGTAGGAGCGGATGGACCGGGGATCGGAAATGTGGATGTGGCCCCAGAATCCAAACATCTTGCGCGTGATCTCGTGCTTGAAGCCTGTCATCAGGGCCAGCGAGAGGATCATCACGGCGACGGAGAGCGCCACGGCACCGGTCGCCATCCACAGGATCACCCGGGTGAATCCGCCGCCACCGGCGGACATGAGGCGTCTTGCGATCCAGGGTTCAAAGGCCATCGGCTCCGGGCGACGGCATGGCCGCCGCGTAAATGTGCGGTCAAATTTCCATTTTTGCGTCTTCTTTTCGCGAATTCACGCCGAGCACATGCCGAAATCCTTTCTTGACGAACTGACCTGGCGGGGCATGATCCACGACATGACGCCGGGCCTCGCCGAGCGCCTCGAGGCCGGGACGGTCACCGGGTACATCGGCTTCGACCCGACAGCCGTGTCCCTGACCCTCGGCAACTACGTGCAGATCATGACGCTGACCCATTTCCAGCGCTGCGGCCACCGGCCCGTCGTGCTGATGGGCGGCGCCACGGGGCGCATCGGCGATCCCTCGGGAAAGGATGCTGAGCGGGAATTGAAGTCCTTCGACGAGCTTGATCGCAACCTCGCGCGCCAGGTGGATCAGATGAAGCGGCTGCTTGACTTCGACGACCCGGTGACCGGCGCGATCCTGGTCAACAACCTGGATTTCTACAAGGACATGAGTGTGTTGTCATTCCTTCGGGATGTCGGCAAGCACTTCACCATCAACTACATGATGTCGAAGGAATCCGTCAAGCGGCGGGTCGAGACCGGTATGTCCTACACCGAGTTCAGTTACCAGCTGTTGCAAGCCTACGATTACCTCTGCCTGCACAAGGCCCATGGCGTAACGCTGCAGATGGGTGGTTCAGACCAGT
>CAYMLN010000371.1:0-3346 GCA_964391045.1 uncultured Saprospiraceae bacterium | reverse complement strand
GGAACTGGGGCATGAAGTCACCATGACCTTGTACCATTCCATCGGCAAGCGCTATGTATTCCTCGGGATCCTCTCCTGGTCCCGGCCCGGCCAGGGTGTCGAGCTTCCGTTTGAAGGCCAGGCCCGGGACTGGACGTCCCTGCAGGGCGCGATGTTCATGTTTTTCTAGCCTTTCCTGATCACGTTCACAGAAATCAACCGATCTGTATGTTGTCTCAAGCTGCACTTACCCATCTCCGCAAGGACGCCCTCATCGGCGGCGCCATCAATGCGGTCACGAATGGCTCGATCAACTGGTTTTCCCTGAAGGACCAGGCGGGCATCCTGCTGACCGACAACCTTATCGACTCGAAGGCGCATACTGTCTTTGCGGGGGCGGTCCCGCTGGCCGTCTCGCTGGCCTTCATCTTTACCAGTGTGGCCTACTTCACGACGAAGGTGGAGAACAAGCCGTCCTATATCCCGACCTATTTCCTCCGGGCCCTTCGGCACAGCATTTATGCCTTCGGCCTGGTGACCGTTTTCGCCATCTTGTTGCAGCGCTTCGCCGGCTCCATCGAGGTCACGCCGGTGGTCGCTGCGGCCATTTCCGGGATCATCGCGGGTATTGTCGGTGCGATCGTCAATTTCGATACGCGCAAGTCGTTGTTTGAAAAGGCCTGACCGATGAACCGCTACCCACTTGTCCGCAGCATCATCCTCGGCCTTGCCTGCATGTTGGCCTGTGCAGGCGTACCGGAAGCCAAGGGCCAGGTGATCATGCGATCGGATACGGTCCGGGGAAGAGGTTTATTCCCGCTGATGCGTGGTTTTGTCGAGCAGGCCGAGGCGATGGGGGCTGAATTTCCAAAGCCCTATGGGATCGCCGCGAGCATGTATTACCAGCGGATGAACATGTCGATCCAGCGGGTGTCCCTCGGGGATATTGTCCTCGACCCGTCGGAAGGGATCATCGACTTTGACGGCTCCGAAATCCAAAACACGGTGATCTCCTCGCAGGCGCGTGCGGATGTCTGGGTGCTTCCGTTCATGAACGTCTACGGCATGCTCGGCCGGGTCACGACGTTCAATGACATCGGCCTGCAGATCAACCTGAACACGGACCCGATCCCGGGGATCACGCCCGGGGACATCACGCTGTTCGAGCGCCAGGAGATCGCCAATATCAATGGCCGCGTCCTGGGCATCGGGACTGTCCTGGCGGGCGGATACCAGAATTTCTTTGCGAATGTGAACATCACCTGGGCCAAGACCTACCTGGAAGAGGTCGACAGCTACCAGCAGTCTTTCGTCGTTTTCCCGATGGTCGGTATTTCCTCCGACTTCGCCAATTTCATCGCCGGCGCCATCTACCAGGACAGCGGCCAGGTCAACAAGGGTTCGTTCACCAACAGTTCCGGAACGACGACCCGGTACGAGGTGGAGTATGACGCCAAGCTCTGGAACTTTACCGTCGGGCTCAACAAGTCCATCGGCAATTGGTCCATCGTCATTTTCCAGGGCTTCGGTGCGCGGACCAACAGCGCGATCGAGGTCGGGTATAGGTTTGGCGCCTGAGTGGTAGATTTACGGAGCCGGTTTGTCCGGTCTGGCAGACCTATTGTGAACGTAACCGACCAATGCATCCCCGATGGATTTCTTCAATCAATTCACAAAGTTTGTCACGCGGATCCTGATCGCGCTCCTTGCTATCATCCTGGCCGTGTCCCTGGTCGAGTTTATCGTCCTCGTCGTCCGCGTCACGCTCACCCACCAGGCCGCCTATGATTTTGCCGGTGGCCCGCTGGAAAAGGATAACCTGTTCGTCGCCGAAGTGCAGGGCCTGATCGCCGGCATCCTCCTGCTCACGATCCTCATCGAATTGATCCATGCGCTGAAGAAGGACCTGACCTTGTCCAGCCATGTCTATGTGACGGTCATCACGGAGATCGCGCTCATCGCCATCGTGCGCCACCTGCTAGTCCTCGACGTGGCCCACATGGATGGCATGACGATCATCGGCCTGTCCTCGCTCGTCCTGGTGCTCGGCCTGTTCTACCTCTTCGCCACAGATCGGCTCAGGTTTCCCTCGAAGAAGAGTGCATCCGCCGATGGCGCCGCTTCGAACGGTGATTTACCGCCGACGGCCGGTTGACGTACGTATACGCAGGGGTACAGGAGGCATCCTGAACCGGGTCACAGACTTGACTAGAAGGTTTAGAAAGTTTAGAGGGTTTAGAGGGTTTTGCGTTGGAGAGCCCATCCGAAGCCCAAGCGCTTCTGTGTTCTTCGTGTTGACGATTTACCAGGGTTATCGCTACCGGCGCTTTATGCGGGGAGCCCAGTGCATGGGTGTGCCGCGAAGAATCTGTGGGAACCCGCCGGCATCGCACAGCCGGATGGTATGCCTCCAAGGAATGGATTAACTTTAGGGAAACTTAAATCCATACCCACATGAAAGCGATTTTCCTGTCAATATGTGCGGTTTGCACGGTCGGCCTGCTGTCCGCCCAATCCAACATCGACACTTACATCAAGGAAGCCCAAGGCTACCTCGCCCAGAAGGACTACAAGCAGGCCCAACTCAGCCTGCAGGATGCCATCAACGAGATCAACAACCTCCTGGCCACACAGGTTGCTGAAAGTTTTCCGTCGGAAATCAACGGCCTCAAGGCCACGGAAGAGGCGCAGTCCAATGCCGCGGGGATGGCCTTCATGGGCGGCGGTTTCTCCATCTCCCGCAACTACCGGCACCCGGCGAAGGAAGAAAACCAGGCAGAGATCGTCATGGTCGGTAACTCGCCGATGATGGCGTCTATGTCCATGATCCTGACCAATCCCGCGATGATGGGGCCCGAGTATAAGAGCGTGCGCGTCGGCACGCGCCGCGCCATCCTCAAGTCCGAGCAAGAAGATTATTACGGCAATGACAACGCGGCCAAGAAGATCCGATCGTCAGAGCTCCAGATCCCGCTGACCTCGACCCTGATCACGATGAACCTCAAGGGCTTCGCGAGCGAGGCGGAGGAGTTGGCGTTTGCGGCGAAGCTGGATATCGAGAAGATCAGGACGCTGCTCGGCGAATAAAGCCTCGGAAGGGAAAAGCTAAAAGTTAAAAAACGAAAAGCTAAAAGCTAAAAGGGAAGATTTAAGAGTTTGCTGATAAGGGCAATGCTTGGTTGGTAAATTCCCAAACCTGTCAAAGGTGCTTTTCGTGCCACCAACCCCTTAGGGTATTTCGTAATTCCCCCAACCCCCTAAAGGGGGCTACATGATTTCCTCAACCGTTCAAAGGGGCGAGGATACTGGTCAAGATGAATGAAAGTCCCCTTCAGGGGATTTAGGGGCAAAACGCAAGTCCCCTTTA
>CAYMLN010000370.1:0-3346 GCA_964391045.1 uncultured Saprospiraceae bacterium | reverse complement strand
AGCGTGGGACCGTAGGTCGACTGCCCGACGGTGCGGTAGATGTTGAACATCCGGAGGTTGATGTTTGGCGGCGTCTTCTCGCCCATTTGGGTGCGCAGCGGGCTGCCGTTGACGCGGGTCAGCAAGTCGGTGACCTGCTGGTTCACGCCCTGGATGCGGCCATCGAGTGCGCCCGTTGGCGTCCGCGCCTGGAGTAAGGATTGTCGTAGCGCGGCAGCCTGCTTGCCGGCAAAATTGAGCCGGGTCAGCAGGCCAGTCCCTTCCTGGACAAGGCTTTCGAATTCGCGGAAGAATTTGTCGGCCGCCATTTCATCCGCCGGGGCGAGGCCCGGCTTGCGCAATGGTTTGAGCGTGAAGGTCTGCGGCGGCGCCAGGCGCGTGATCTCGCCATCGGCTTCCTGCACGAGGCTCACTTCGTAGGTACCCGGCGCAGCGAGCATGCCCGACGCGGACCCGCCGATCGATTGGCCCAGCGCGATCGCACCGGGATAGGGATAGGTCATGTCCCAGCTCACGCGGTGGATGCCCTTCGAACGGTCCGCCGGGATCCGGCGCACGACTTCACCGTTCTGGTCCTGCACGACCAGCCAGATTTGCGGCTCGGCCGCGGTGCGCTCCGCCTCAAGCTTGTCCCAGCCGGGGAAGGTCACGGATTCCTTTGCCTTGATCGCCTTTTGCTCGGCTTCCTTTCGCGTTTCTGTCGCGGTCTTCAGGCCGTCTTTCAGGTAGTAGGTGAATACTGCCCCGTGTGGCGGATTCGGCGCGGAAAAATGCCCGGCGCCCTGGTCGCCCTTCGGGCCGCCGAAGGAAAGGTGTGAACGCGGGATGAACCAATGCGCATCGCGCACCGGAAAGAGGACGGCATCAACTGCCAGGTCGTTCTCGTGGACGTGGCGCAGCGGACTGTAATCATCCAGGATGTAAAAGCTGCGGCCAAAGGACGCCCCGACCAGGTCGTTCTCCCGCCGCTGGATGGCGAGGTCGCGGAAGGGGATCGTGGGCAGGCCCGCCTGCAGCTTGACCCATCGTGCGCCGCCGTCATTCGAGAAGAAAATACCGAACTCCGTGCCGAGGAAGAAGAGCTTCGGATCGACATGGTCCTGCACGATGCGCCATACGAGGTGCCGGTCCGGCAGGCTGGCCGCCATCGAGGTCCAGGTGCGGCCCTTGTCCGTGCTGCGGTAGAGGTAGGGCTTGAAGTCGCCCTGCTTGTGATTGTCCAGCGCGATATAGACGGTCGACGCGTCATGGAGGTCGGCCTTGATGTCGTTGATGTACGCGCCGGCCGGCATACCGGGCAGCGCGGTGATCTCCAACTTGCGCCAGTTCTTCCCGCCGTCTTCCGTGACCTGGATCAAGCCGTCATCCGTGCCGATGTAGATCAGGTCGGCCTGCTTCGGCGATTCGGCGATCGAGGTGATCGTGTTGTAATTGGACATCGCCAGGAGATCCCAAGGGTTGTCGAAGCTTTGCATGCCGCCCATGATCGGCAGGGCCAGCCGCTCCTGGTTTCGCGTGAGGTCGCCGCTGAGCGCGGTCCAGCTGTCGCCGCGATTGTCCGAGCGCCACAGCCGCTGCGAGGCGAAGTAGATCCGCGTCGGGGAATGCGGGCTCACGAGGATCGGCGCATCCCAGTTATAGCGCTCGAATGGCTCGCCGACTGCGGGTTGGGGTTGAATATCTACTACTTCACCGGTGACCATGTCGATCCGCGAGAGTGTGCCTTCCTGGCGCTGGCCGTATACGACATTGGGATTGCCGGGCTCTGTGGCCGGCTGGTGGCCGTCCCAGTCGAGCACGACGCGCCAGTCGCTGTTCTGGATGCCCTGGTAGTTATCCGTTCGTGACGGACCGCCCTCGGTGCTGTTGTCCTGCGTGCCGCCGTAAATGTTGTAGAAAGGAAGCGCATCG
The DNA here is from genome assembly GCA_964391045.1 of uncultured Saprospiraceae bacterium. Classification (GTDB taxonomy): domain Bacteria; phylum Bacteroidota; class Bacteroidia; order Chitinophagales; family Saprospiraceae; genus Opimibacter. Next base: position 1,435 of record CAYMLN010000370.1, on the reverse strand, counting down.
TCGACCGCCACCTTGTAAAACTGCGTGAGCGGCATGTTAGCGAAGAACCGCCAGTTCTCGCCGAGGTCATGTGTCTCGTACAGGCCGCCGTCGGTACCCATGAGGATGTAGTCCGGATCGCTCGCCTTGAAGGCAATGGCATGATTGTCCGAATGCTTGTGCTCCTCCTTCATCTGCCGGAAGGTCCGGCCGCCGTCTTCGGAGATCTGCACGCGCACATCCATCAGGTACAGACGATCAAACTGATGCGGCGATGCGTACAGTTCCTGGTAGTAATGCGGGCCCGTCGCACCGCTGACCGTATTCGATCGCTTCTCCCAGGACGATCCGCGGTTGGTCGACCGGTACACGCCGCCCGTGCGGTGATCCAGTTCAATTACGGCATAGAGGACATCGGGCTGCTGCGGCGAAATCGCCAGGCCGATCTTGCCCATGTTGGACGTAGGCAATCCTGCCTTCAGCGCTTCCCATGTCTCCCCGCCGTCGACGCTGCGGTGCAGGCCGGAGGCGGGACCGCCACCCATATACGCGGCAATCGTGCGATGGCGTTGCCACGTGGCCGCATACAACCGGTTGGGATCGCGGGGATCGATGACCACCTCGGTCACGCCGACCCACTCGTCGTCGCCAAGGGTGCGCTTCCATGTTTTCCCGCCATCGGTCGTCTTGTACAGGCCGCGCTCACCGCCCTTCTTCCATAATGGTCCCTGTGCCGCCACCCAGACGATATCCGGGTTCGACGGATGGACAATGATGCGGGAAATATGCTCGGAGGTCTTCAGGCCCATGTTGGTCCACGACATGCCGCCGTCCGTACTCTTGTACACCCCGTCGCCGAAGCCGACATGCCGGCCGCCGACATTCTCGCCCGTCCCGACCCAGACCGTATTCGAATTCGAGTGGTCGATCGTCACGCATCCCGTTGAGTATGACGCCTGCTGGTCGAAGACCGGCGTCCACGTGACGCCGGCATTAACAGTCTTCCACACGCCGCCCGACCCGACAGCGACAAACCAAGTTTGCTCGTCTCGGGGATCGATCGCAACATCGGCGATGCGGCCCGCCATCAGGGCCGGGCCGATGCTTCGGAAGGCCAGTCCCGACAGGATGTCGGGCTTGAGCAGGGTGTCTTTCTTTTCTGCTTCGGCCTTTGCGGCCGGCTTGGCCTTCTGGGCCGTGAGGGGGAGCACAACGGCGAGGAGCGCCAGTGCGAGGAACATGCGTATTGTCTTCATAGGTCGATGGCCATGATTTGCGGAAGGACAAGATAATGGAAAGGAGGGTGCGCTTTATCGCGGCATATGCCGGGGGCGCCATGTCGGTAAGGGAAAGCTAAAAGGGAAAAGCTAAAAGTTGTGCCAGAGGTGTCTTTCTCAATGCACGTCCCAGGTTCGTTTAATGTGTAACGTGTAATGTGTAAAACAGTGGATCCATT
>CAYMLN010000369.1:0-3369 GCA_964391045.1 uncultured Saprospiraceae bacterium | reverse complement strand
GACCGGTACGGCTACGATATCGACCGGTATGCCGAGGCGAAGATGCGGCTGGCGCTCAACATGACGGAGGCCGACACGCTGATCTACAACGCGATGGATCCAGTCACGCTGGCGAAGATCTCCGCCGCGAATATCCAACCGCGCCTGTGGTCGATCCGGACCTCGGACCTCGACGGACCGGACAAGGTGTGCGTGACGGACGACATCGTGCTCGACCTCTCCCGGTCGCGCCTGATGGGTCGCCACAACCAGGTCAACGTGCTCGCGGCCGCGCGCGCCGCCCTGCTGGCCGGCGCACCGCCCGCGTCGCTGCAACCCGCACTCGAGTCGTTCGTCAACGAGGCGCACAGGATGGAATTCGCCGGCGAGCACAACGGTGTCCGCTATGTCAACGACAGCAAGGCGACCAACGTCGATGCCGTCTGGTATGCGCTCGACGCGGTGACCGCCCCGGTGGTGTGGATCGCCGGCGGGCTGGACAAGGGAAACAACTACGAGGCCATCCGTGACCTCGTGAAAGATAAAGTCAAGGCGCTCATTTGCGTGGGCCTCGACAACCGTAAACTTTTTGAAGCTTTTTCGACACAGGTCAACATGTTAAAGGAAACTACAGCGATGAGCGAAGCAGTCAGAATGGCTGCTTCGCTCGCTTCCCCGGGCGACACGGTACTCCTGTCCCCGGCGTGCGCGAGTTTCGACCTGTTCCGCGACTACCGGGACAGGGGTGACCAGTTCAAGAAAGCCGTAAACGAATTGAAAGGTGTATAAGGCACTCCATATCATCCGCAACCTGAAGGGCGACCGGGGCATCTGGGTCATCGTGGCCTTGCTGTGCCTGGCTTCGATCCTGGCGGTCTACAGCTCGACCGGCACGATCGCCTTCCGGTACAACGGCGGCCACGCGGAGATCCACCTGGTCAAGCACGTCATGATCGCCCTGTCGGGGCTGTTCCTCTGTTACCTGTGCTACCGGACGCCGTACACCGTGTACTCGAAGCTGGCGCCGATCCTTTTCGTCGGTTCTATCCCGCTCCTGCTCTTCACCATGTTCTTCGGCCCGGAGATCAACGACGCGCGCCGCTGGATCGCGATCCCCGGCCTGGGGCTCAGTATCCAGACCTCGGACATTGCCTCGATCGGGCTCATCATGTACATCGCCCGCTCGATCTCGCTGAAGCAGGAGGTGATCAAGGATTTCAAGAGCGCTTTTCTCCCGCTGATGATGCCTGTCATCATTGTCTGCGGCCTGATTGCGCCGAATAATCTGAGTACTGCGTTGTTGTTGTTCGCGACGTCCATGACGCTCATGTTCATCGGCCGCGTACACCTCAAGTACATCTTCGCCCTCATCGGCATGGGCGTGGTCACGATGGGCCTCCTCATCCTCGTCGGCAAGATGCTTCCGGGCGCTACGCGTGTCGATACCTGGACGAGTCGCTTCGAAGAGTTCTTCAACGATGCCGACGGCGGGTACCAGATCGAGCAGGCGAAGATCGCCATCGCCGACGGCGGCGTGTTCGGCGTCGGACCCGGCCTGAGCACCCAGCGCAACTACTTGCCGTATCCGTATGCGGATTTTATCTACGCGATCATTTGCGAGGAGTACGGCCTGGTCGGCGGACTCGCCATCATCGGCATGTTCCTCGTGCTATTCATCAAGTGCACCTCCATCGTCACGCGAAGTCCCAAGACGTTCGGGGCGATCCTGGCCATGGGACTGTGCCTCAATATCGTGATCCAGGCCTTCGCCAACATTGCCGTCTCGGTACACCTCGTGCCGGTGACGGGATTGACGCTGCCGCTGGTGAGCAAGGGGGGAACCTCGATGCTCATCAACTGCATGGCCTTCGGGATGATCCTCAGCGTGAGCCGGTATATCGAGCAGAGTGCCGGGGATGTGGGGAAAGTCGAAATCAAGCCGCTGGATGAAAGTCATCATTAGCGGTGGTGGCACGGGCGGCCACATTTATCCGGCAATCGCAATTGCCGACGCGCTGAAACGGCGCGATGCGCTCATTGACATATTGTTCGTCGGTGCGAAAGGGCGAATGGAGATGGAGAAAGTGCCGGTGGCCGGTTATCCGATCGAAGGGATCTGGATCAGCGGCCTCCAGCGGAAACTCACCTTCTCCAACCTCCTGTTCCCGGTGAAGGTGGCGGACAGCCTCCTCCGGTGCCGTTCGATCATCCGCGGGTTCAAGCCCGATGTGGTCGTCGGTGTCGGCGGGTACGCGTCCGGTCCGCTGGTGCGGATGGCCGCGTGGATGGGGATTCCCGCGGTGCTGCAGGAGCAGAACAGCTACCCGGGGATCACCAACAAGATGCTGGCCGGGGCGGCCGATGCGATCTGCGTCGCCTACCCGGGGATGGACACGTTCTTCCCGAAAGAGAAGCTCGTCCTGACCGGCAACCCGATGCGCAGCCAGCTGCAGGGCACGGCCTCGCGGGCCGAGGCCGCGGCGCTCTTCGGGCTGTCGCCGGACAAGAAGACCATACTCGCGGTCGGGGGAAGCCTCGGCGCACGGACGATCAACCAGACATTGAATAACGCACACGCGTTGCTTGCATCGCGTAACGACATACAAGTTCTTTGGCAGATTGGGAAACTTTACGCGGAAGCGTACCTGGACAGCCCGACCGCGGGCCTGCCCAACGTGAGACCGTTCGCCTACATCGACCGGATGGACATGGCCTATGCCCTTGCGGACGTGGTCATCGCCCGCGCCGGCGCGATGACGATCAGCGAGCTGTGCCTCGTGGGCAAGGCGGCGATCCTGGTGCCCTCGCCCTATGTGGCGGAGGACCACCAGACGCACAACGCGCGTTCGCTGGCCGACCGGGGCGCCGCGCGGCTGATCGCGGATGCGGACGCGGAGCAGCGGGCGATGCCCGAAGCGCTGCGCCTGCTCGCCGATGACGACGAGCGTCTCCGGATGCAGTCGGCCATCCGCGCACTGGCGACGCCGCACGCGGCAGACGATATCGCGGAGATCGTGATCCGGAGCGCTAAACAGGTAACGGCATGAAGCTGACGGACCACAAGCACGTCTTCTTCCTCGGCATCGGCGGCATCGGCATGAGCGCGCTTGCCTGGTTTTGCCTGAAACGCGGCCTGCGCGTCAGCGGCTATGACCGGCAGTCGGGCGAGATCACCGAGGCACTCGAGGCCGCGGGCTGCACGATCATCTATGACGATCGCGCGGAGGACCTGGCCGAGATGCCGGACCTCGTCATCGCGACTCCGGCCGTTCCGGCCGACAGCCCGCTGCGGCGGCGCTTTGCGGAGCGCGGCGTGCGGGTGATCAAGCGGGCCGAAGCCTTAGGCTGGGTCACGGCCGGGATCGACACGATCGCGGTGGCCGGCACGCA
>CAYMLN010000368.1:0-3372 GCA_964391045.1 uncultured Saprospiraceae bacterium | reverse complement strand
TGAAACATTGCATACAAGATGTGTGGTTCGCACAGGATAACACTTGAAGTATACCCAGTTATGCGAATGGAAACGAAACGTTATCACGGACCCCTCGATTTATCCCTGACACACGCCATCCTGGCGCTGTGGAACACTGAATATCCTGTACAACTGGGCATGCCGGAGGAGGCGTTCACCGAATTCATCACCCGCGGCGGTGCGGTCACCCACTATCTCGAGCATGAAGGGGACAGCCTCCTGGGCTGGGGGATGTGTTTCGACCGGGCGGGCGAACGCTGGTTCTCGCTCATCGTGGATCGCGCATCCTGGGGCCGGGGCATCGGCTCCAGGATCATCAGGGCCATGCAGGCCGACGAACCGGTCCTCTGCGGCTGGGTCATCGACCATGACCGGGACAAGCTTTCATCCGGAGAACCTTACCGCACGCCACTCGCCTTTTACCTGAAACTGGGATTTGAGGTGCTTGAAGACATTCGCTGGGAGGACGACAAGATTTCTGCGGTCAAGATCCGGTGGGAATGGACGTCCGCCCCGGACAGGTCGACAGGTTCCTTATAAATGAGGAAGAGCAGCCCGGGGGCTGCTCTTCGTTACGATCTTGACATCATCATTTCTCCGCGGACTGGATCGCGCCGCGGTCCATGTAATGGATGATCCGGTCGACCTTGCCGTCGGCATTGTAGTGCAGGTCGGCATGCATCCATTGCTGCATGGTCTTGCCCGACGTATAGCGGGCGTAGGTCCGGTACCAGGTGAGCAGCCAGACGCCCGGCGCCTCGACACTCTGCGGTGTATTCACCTGGATAGGCAGGTAAATGTGATCGGTGAAGCTGATCGAATCGATCACCTCGGCACGGCGCGGCGTCCAATAGGCGAGAATGGCCGCCTTGCCCGCCAGGCTGTCGCCGGTGTTCCAGGCATAGACCGCGTTGTCGGCAAACTGCTGCGACCAACCGGCGATGTCACCGGCGGCGAACAGATCCTGCGCGGCGCGGGCCATCTGGGCGTACTTGGGGTCCGCAAATTCCGCAGGCGGAGGTGTCGCGGTAGTGTCGGCGGCGGCCGACGCCCCTTCTCCCTCCGGCTTGGCGCCCGTACAGGCGTACATCAATAGCAGGGTAGCGCTGAGCGCACCAAAAAGAAAGCTTTTCATATAGGGTTGAGTTTTGCGGAAGGTGGGGCAACAGGCGGACGGCAGCACTCGCGGGGATGGCCGTTGCTTCCGAAATCTACGACACGGGCCGTAATTGACCAACAACCCATGCGTATTTCCGGTGCGTTACCTTTACCCCATGGCCCATCCCATACTCCTGCTCCATGGCGCGCTGGGCGATGCCCGGCAGTTCGCCCCGGTCCTGGAACGCCTGGGCGAGCGGAGCGTCCTCCCCGTGACCTTTTCGGGACACGGCGGAACGCCTCTTTCCGAGGCCTTTTCGATCGATCGCTTTGTCCGGGATACGCTCGATGCGATGGATGAAAACAGGATTGAAACGGCGGACATCCTCGGCTACAGCATGGGCGGTTATGTGGCACTCCAACTGGCGCGTGACTATCCGGATCGCGTCGGCCGCATCATCACCATCGGCACCAAATTCAACTGGAACCCGGAAGAAGCCGCGGGGGAGGTGCGCATGATGAATCCGGAAGTCATCGAGCTGAAGATACCGGCATTCGCCGCGATGCTCGCCGCGCGTCATGCGCCGGAAGACTGGAAGACGGTCATGCGGTTGACTGCGGAGATGATGACCCGACTCGGAGACGGTGAAGCGATGACCGACGACGACTTCGCGCACGTGCCTCACGCCGTGCTCGTCTGCCGGGGCAGCGATGACCATATGGTCCATGCGGCGGAATCCGTGCGCACAGCCGCGGCATTGCCCCACGGACAGTTTCGAGAGCTTCCGGGGCTCAAGCATCCGCTGGAATCTATCCCGCCGCATACCCTGGTCGATCTCTGCCGGGAATGGTTTGGCGTGGACGCCGGGGCGTAAACGGCAAACTCAATCCCCGTCTTCCAACATGAAGATGGATTCAACCGGTTTGCCGAACAGGCGGGCGATCTTGAGCGCCAGCACTGTCGACGGCACGTACTTGCCCGCCTCGATCGCGTGGATCGTCTGCCGGCTCACCGCGATGCGGTTGGCCAGGTCCTCTTGCGTCAAGGCATGGATGGCGCGCTCGACGCGCAATGTGTTCTTCATGCTATCTCCCGGGGTTGACGGTGAAGCAGGATGTTGAAACGGACGATGAAGATCACCAGGACGGTGAACATGTTGTACACCATGACCGTCAGGAAGGGAAGGCCCCAGATGAAGAGCAGGGCGACGAGCAACAGCAGATAATTGACCCACACGGCCCACATCAGGGAGGTCAGCCGCAGGTTGGCAATATACTCGTCCTCCACTTTCTCCCTGGAGAAACCGACCAGCAGCCCGCCCAACACCAATACCACGCCGATGATGGTCGCGGTGATATTGGTCTCGTAGCGCTGGAAGAAATGACCTTGGGCAAACAGATTATCCGACCAAAAGGCAAACACCCGGGCGTGAAGCCATTCCGCTTCAAACTCCGTAATCGAATGGAGGACACCCAGCCCGAAGGCGGGTATCAGGATCCACCAGCCGATGACTTTGAACCGGTGGGGCAACAAGAGATTGGTATTCATCGGTTTGAATTTTAGCAAATGTAAACCTTAAACGACATATTGTAATGTTTGTTTTACATTTTGTAAAAAATAATAGACCCTGCCAATCTAAATGCCACCGGTCGTGTAACGAAAGTGACTAAGCAGGACAGCAGGGTCAACCTAACTTCGCCTGAGGTGTTGGATCAATCAAATTGAGATAGCATGGATTTCGGCAAATACGTCGATGCGTTCATCAACGGCTATACGGGCTACGCCCGCTACCTGTGGCACGAGATCACCCATCCGGCGTGGCACAACTACTTCTACTGGCTGATCGGGGTCTCCCTGTTCTTCTTTCTTTGGGAATACGCCCGCCCGTGGCGCAAGGCGCAGGGCGCCTTCACGCGGGACTTCTGGCTGGACGTGTTCTACATGTTCTTCAACTTCTTCCTGTTTTCCCTCATCGGCTACAACGCCGTATCGAACGTCTTCGTCGAGCTCTTCAAGGACTTCCTGCACAACGTCTTCGGGATTGAAAACCTGGTCGCCATCAAGATCGCCGCCTGGCCGGTGGCCTTCCAGCTCTTTACGATGTTCATTGTCCGTGACTTCATCCAGTGGAACATCCACCGGCTGCTGCACCGGGTGCCCTGGTTGTGGGAATTCCACAAGGTCCATCACTCCGCCAAGCAACTTGGGTTTGCGACCCACCTGCGGTATCACTGGATGGAAAATGTGGTATA
>CAYMLN010000367.1:0-3380 GCA_964391045.1 uncultured Saprospiraceae bacterium | reverse complement strand
CCGTGGATCCGAAGACGGGCGACCTCATCTGCAGCGAGTACCGGCTGGACGGCAGCAAGTTGGTTTTGATCGACAATGATCCCGATCGGTGGGTGCGGGTCATCCCGACGGATACTATCCGGCACATGACCTTTCCGGGTTCGCGCAACCTGATCACGGAGGCGCTGCCACAACCGGCAGCCGAGGTCCGGAAATACAGCCAGTGGAACAAAGCCGTGAATCCCCACAGCTTGTTCGTGCAAGTTAACGATCCCATCTGGCGGCTCATGATCCGGTCGGACAATCTGTTAAACTCGATCTCCTCGTCGGCCGGCGTCGAATTCAACCGCAACCTGCAGGCCATCGGGCCTTTCGTCAATGTGCGGCTGGCGATGTGGTATCCCGAGTTCAACCTCGGGATCAAGCAGATCTACCGGACCTTCCTGGACGCACAGGACGAGAAAGTGCGTGTCGTCAATTCGCAGGCCTTTGCCGGTCTGCGCATACCCCTGCGCACAACGGCCGGTGCCTGGGACCAGTACCTCGCTGTCGGGCCGACATACACATTCGGCGATGCACGTGAACGAGGCGGGGAAGGACACGGCGGCATCCTCCAGTTTGATTACATGGAGCATGAGTTGCTGCTCATCAACACCATGCGCCGGGGGTATCGGCAGGCGATTCCGTTCTGGGGACAGCGGCTCAACGTATCCTATGCCCACCAGGTGTCCCGGGTCCCGATCGCCCAATGGTATGGAGCGTTCTCGATGTCCGTACCGTCCGTTTTCACGACGCACTACCTCGTGATGCATGGCGAGTATGCCTGGCAGCCGGATCCGGAAAGCGTGGTGTCGATCGGCAGCAAGTTCGACGGGGCACGCGGCTTCGACCATGTCGATGGCCGTGAGCAATACAACGTTGGGCTGACGTACGGATTCCCGCTGCTTTATCCGGATATCGGATTCGGTGGCGTCATGTTCACCCAGCGGATCCGGATGCAGACGTTCCTCGACGTTTCCCATACCTTGCAGTTCGATCATGAATCGTATTACCAGGCCAGTGCGGGGGTCGAGCTCATCGTCGATTCCAGTTGGCTGCCGCTGTCCTTCGGGCTCCGGTATGCGAGCTTGTTTCATGGCCCGACGGATACCCGCTCGCGATTCGAATTGTTCATCCCGCAGATCCAGTTCTAGATGACAGGCGTTGTGATCAGGGTGACCGGAAGCTGGCACGATATCCGGCTCGACGACGGGACGGTGCTGCCGAGCCGCATCATCGGCCGGCTGCGACTTGATGATATCCGCACGACGAACCCGGTCGGCGTCGGCGACCGCGTCGAGGTGATCTTCGAGCAGGACCAGCCCGGCCAGGGCGTGATCACGGAGGTGCTGCCCCGGCGCAATTACGTGGTCCGCCAGAGCCCGCGGAAGAAGCATGAGTTGCATCTCCTGGCGGCCAACGTGGACCAGGCCATCCTGGTGACGACGATCATCCGGCCGTCACTCAAGATGGGCTTCATCGACCGCTTTCTCCTGATGACGGAGCCACACGACATCCCGGTGACCATCGTGATCAACAAGAACGACCTGTTCGGGGAATCCGAGGCGGAGATCTTCGGTGGCCTGCAACACATCTATGAATCGATCGGCTACGGCGTGATCAGCGTCTCGGCGACGACCGGCGACGGCCTGCCGGCGCTCCGGGCGATCATGAAGGACAAGGTGTCGCTGATCGCGGGACAGTCCGGCGTCGGCAAATCGTCCCTGATCAACGCGATCCAGCCCGGGCTCGAGCTGCGCACGGACAAGATCTCCGAGTATTCGGGGAAGGGGATGCATACGACGACCTTCGCCGAGATGTTCGCGCTCGACATGGGCGGCTTCATCATCGATACGCCCGGCATCAAGATGTTGTCGTTCAACAATCTCGAGCCGATGGATGTCGCGCACAATTTCCGGGAGTTCTTTGCCTTGTCACCGGAGTGCCGTTTTCCCAGCTGCCTGCACCGGGAGGAACCCGGTTGCGCGGTCAAGGCGGCGGTGGAAGCGGGCGAGATCTCGCTGACCCGGTATGAGACCTATCTCCAGGTGCTGGGCGAGATCGAGGACCAGAATTATTGGGAGCGGCACAAGAAAATGTGAGCATGTTCGGCAAGCGCAAGCAGGAAGTACGAAAGTCTGTTCGCTGGCGGATCGCCGGCATCGCCCTTGGTGCATTGGTCATCATCGGCATGGCCGGCCCGCAGCCGGCCGGACCGGAACCCGCCAGCCTTCGTGCCACCCCGGTGCAGGCTGACCTGGCAAGACTGGAGGACAGCATCCGGCGGGCCGAACGCGCCCTCCCGCTCAAGCCCGACAACGAGGCACGTATCGTCTGGCATACGCCGCACGTGAAGACCCCGTATGCCATGGTCTATCTCCATGGCAACGGCGCGAGCCAGGAGGAAGGGGACCCGATCCATGAGGCGCTCGCTGCACGCTACGGTTGCAATCTATTTCTCCCGCGGTTGGCGGGCCATGGCCTGGAGGGGAATGATCCAATGATGGATCTCACGGCGGATGCGTGGGTGCAATCGGCGCTCGACGCGATCATGGTCGGCAAGGCCATCGGGGAGAAGGTGATCCTTGTATCCTGTTCGACGGGCAGCACGCTGGCCCTGTACCTCGCGGCCCGCTTCCCGGACCTGGTCGACGGCCACATCCTGTTGTCGCCCAACATCGACATGCGCGATTCGCGCGCGTTTCTCCTCTCGGGACCCTGGGGCCTGCAATTTGCCCGCGCAGTCCGGCTGGGCAAGTATTACGAATGGGAAGCGCCGCCGGCCGCCCATCCGTATTGGTATACCCGTTACCGGCTGGAGGGCCTTACGGTGCTGAAGACGATGATCGACGCTATGATGGTGGACGAGACGTTTGCCGACGTCGACGATCCCGTGCTGCTGACGTATTACTTCCGCGACGACGCGCACCAGGATGACATCGTCTCCGTGCCTCGGATGCGCGAGATGTATGCGGCCCTCGGGACGCCGGATCCGCTAAAGCGCGAAGTTGCGCTCCCGGAGGCCAATACGCACATTATCGCTTCGGATATGTTCAATGCGGACCTCGGGCCGTTGTGGACGGCACTCGTGCAATTTTGCGAAGAGGTGCTCCGGCTCACGCCGGTCAGCGATACGGATTTCCGGCCGTACCTGGACCAACGCGGATAGGGCATGACGATAGAACGCACATATCCGGCCAAGTTGCTTCTCTTTGGGGAGTACACCGTGCTCAACGGCTCACAGGCGTTGGCGGTACCGCTGCGCGCGTGGTCGGGCCGGTGGACACACAGCGGCGGTCACATCGAGGACGATCCGGCGATCATCGACTACGCCGGATGGCTCGTGAAGGAGAACATCATCA
>CAYMLN010000366.1:0-3387 GCA_964391045.1 uncultured Saprospiraceae bacterium | reverse complement strand
CTCCTCCATGGCGGCAAGCATGGCCTCGTACACCCGCATTTTCTCCTCGTCGGAATAGGTGCGTGCCGCAAACATCCGCTTGCGAAGCTCATCCGAACTGACATACCGGGCCTGAATCGCTGTTGCAAGCCGGGTCGCGAAGTAACTCTTCCCGGAGCCCGGCAATCCAAAAACGATGACGATCAACGGACGTCCTCCACCTCCATTCATGCTCCTGATCCTGGTTTCATATTATGCCCGGCAGCATCCTCATTCGCAAACGCACTGCCATTTGACGAAGTTAGGCCTTCTCGCCCATGCGCGTCAGACTGACCCTGACTACCCCGCGTCATGATCTTCATCATTGACAATCCTGTCACAATGCCGGTAAATTCGAAACTAAACGTCATCAGATATGCGCCAGATCCTCATTTGCGTCGCGATCGTTTCGCTCCCGTTCACGGTGTTGCGTACCCAGGACGCAGGCATCCTGAAGACCCTTCCCGAAGAGGAATTATCCGTCGTGGAAGCCATCGCCCTCTACCCGGCCGCCGAGCGATCGGCCGTGCTAACCATGGCCATGTATCCGGCGATCCTCGTGCGCATGAAGACCTTGCGCGAAAAGACCGAGTCGCAATTCCTTGAGTTGATCGGCGACCTCGCCGAGAAGGAGCAGAACCGGATCTACAACCTCTCGCGTTATCCGGAGCTCATCGAGGCCATGTGCGACCGGAAGGATAAACGCTCGAACAAAGAGATGAATGAACTCCTGCAGGCCTATCCGGAGGAGATCCATGCCGACGCGCGCGAAGTCAACAGCAAGTATTTCACCCTCCTGAAGGAGGTACATGCCCTCGACGCATCCGCTATCCGCGAATTCGACGCGATCGTCGAACCTTACCCCGAAGATGTGCGCATGGCAGCCGTGACCTTGTCGCACCTGCCGGCCGTCATGTCCGTCCTGACGGACAACCTGTCCTCGACGATCCTGCTCGGCGACATCTACGACCGGAATCCAGGACAGCTCGAGCACGAACTGGACTCCCTGAGCATTGTCCTGGCGGAGCAACAGGCCCGCGACGTCGCCGAGTGGAAATCACAACTGGAATCAAACCCGGAAGCGAAGGCGGAATTCGAGCAGGCCGCGCGTGACTTTGCCGGTGAAGAGACATACGATGACGATGTCTACTCCGGCCCAATACCCGACAGGTACCGCGAGGAGGTCTACGTCGACTATGTCTGGCGTCCGTATTCGTATTGGTTCGGCTGGCCCTATTGGTACGACTATGCGTATTGGTATCCGTATCCGTGGTGGTACCACTGGGGCTTCTATTACGGCCCCGGTGGCGGGATGGTGATCTTCGGCATGCCCTCGACCTTTTATTTCAATTGGTACTTCGGGTATGATCCGCATATGTACCACTATCCGCATTGCACCGACGCCATCTACCGGCACTATTACGGGCCGAGGACGACCGGCACCCGCGTCCAGCCCGTCCTGCGCAATTGGGTAGACACGCACCGGCAGGACCTGCCGGCCGACTGGTGGAAAGATGACGGCCATCGGGTCGAACGGATCAAGGAATACGGCCAATTCAAACTCGAGTACGGCGAGGCCGCCGCGCGCAATCCCGTCGATCCCCCGACGACGCGCGAATTCCTGGCCCGCAATGCCGACCGCTACCCGACCCTCAAGCCCGTCCTGAAGGAAAAACAGCCGGAGATCCAGACACGCGTACCGGCACAACCGCGGCCCACGACCCCGGCCACGCCTGCCCGAAAGGATATGCCCCGCACACAACCGTCGCAACAGCCGGCCGATGCACCGAGACCGCCCAGGCAGGAGACGATCGACCGCGCCCGCCAGACGCACCAGGATACCTGGCAACCGGTGAGAAGGCCGGCGCCGACGACGGCACCGGCACCGCCACCGCGTACGTCGACGCCGAGGCAGGCGCCGGCGAAGACTGCTCCGCCGCGAAAAGGGTAGGTCGCAGGTTCATGGGGAACCGTGGCTGTACTCCACTATGGCAAGGTTTTGATGCGGCTTCACTCGTGTGTCAGACAGAACGTCTGACACAACATGTCGCACGATGTAATGCAATTGCCGGACGTGATACGTCCGGCTACTTCCGCTTTGCGCGGACGACTGTTGTGCGAGAGATCCTCTCTCGCAGTGGCATTTTTCCAGTCACACTTGGCGGTCGAAAAACAACGTAATCGCGTCAGAATATGGATAATCCCGTCCGCGTGGTCAACACCTCGAGCAAGCGCATGCCCTTCACCGAATTGCCCCGGGCATTCAGCTTCGGGCTCCAGACAGCGACAGCGTATTGCCCCGGATGAATGGCCGCGATGCCGCCGCCTACTCCACTCTTGCCCGGCAGGCCGACCTTGTAGGTAAACTCACCGGCTTCATCATAAAAGCCGCAAGTCAGCATGACAGCATTCAGTCGCTTGGTCATGCTTGACGTCAGGATCGCGTTGTCCGTACCCACCGGACACCCGTGATTGGCAAAAAAGAGGAAGGTATCGGCGAGTTCGCGACACGACATCTCGATGGCGCACTGGTGGTAGTAAAGATCAAGAACGCGCCCGACGTCATGGCGAATATTCCCATAGGACTTCATCATGTTGACCAGCGCCGCGTTGCGATAGCCATGGTCCCGTTCCGACGCCGCAACTCGTTCGTTGACCCGGATCTCGGGCAGCCCGGAGATCTCGCGGAGGAACGCAAGGAAGGCAGACATCGGGTCGTCGAACAATTCGCACAGCATATCGCAGATGACGAGCGCGCCCGCGTTGATGAGCGGATTGCGCGGCACGCCCTGCTCGTACTCGAGCTGGGCGAGCGAATTGAACGGATTGCCCGAAGGCTCGACGCCGACCCGTGACCAGAGGCTCTCGCCGTAATGCTTGAACGCGAGCGCAAGCGACGGCACCTTGACAATACTTTGGATGGAGAACCGCTCGTCCTGGTCGCCCGCCCCTACACGTCGCCCGTCAAGCGTGACCAGGTGCACGCCGAACATGTCAGCATCCACATGCGCCAGCTCGGGGATGTAGTCGGCCACATGGCCCGGATCCGGAATCTGGCGGACATCATCGAATAGCTCCTGCAAGGTCGTCGGGTCGATCATCGCGTCAAAAATAGCACGCCGCGCTGTTGGACGATTCGCTATTTTTCGTCGCCCGTTTGGCGCCGACCACATGAGAACTTCGCATTTCCGGACACGCTTGCTTATCGCCGCATCCGCATTTTGGCTACTGCCGCTTTCGGGTGCCCGGGCACAAACCGGTCTCGTGGCGCCCTACCTCCAGTCGGCCACGCCCACCTCGATCGTCATCATGTGGGAGACGAATACGAATCCGGAAAGTATTGTCGAGTACGGACTGACCGAAACGCTG
>CAYMLN010000365.1:0-3389 GCA_964391045.1 uncultured Saprospiraceae bacterium | reverse complement strand
CCGGTATGTCATGCGGCGAGGATGTGCCCGTAAAAGTAAGGCTTGCGGAGCGGCCCGACACAGGCGTTACTGGACCGTGATCTCGAAATCCTGCAGGATCATGTCCAGGATCTTGTCCTGGCCGGGTTGATACCCTTCCTTCAAGTCATACCCGTACATGCGGCCAAGCGTCTGCCACTTCGTCGCTGTCCAGCTGCCGCGGACATCGCGCAGCACGTCGTACATCGGTGTGTTGAGGTGCCGCTCGATCATCTTGACGAGGATCTTCCCTTCGGTGCGCGAGAGATTCTTGAGCGGGTCGGTGAACTCGGCCTTGGCGTCCTTTTGGATCGTCTTGGCGTATTTCCTCGCCTTGCCTTTTTTCAGGCCTTCCGTTTCCCGCAGGTAGTTGTTGTACATCCGGATGCCCTCGATCGCGTAGGGAAGCACGCGCGTGGCGTACCGCCGGTATCGCATGTAATGCCGGTACTCTTCGTCGTCGGCGAAGACCGGCCGGGCCTTGACCACGACCTCCGGATTGACGACCAGGACGGTGGTATCGTTGCCCCGGATCCGGATGGTCATGACCCGTCCATCGCGGTGGACGATCGTCGTATCATACGTGGCCTGCGCACGGACACCGGATGACAGGGTCATCAGGAAAAGGAATAACGGCAGCAGGCAGGCGAACCTCATCGGGGATATTAACGGCGAAGATAGCCCGCGCGTTTTGCCGGGCTGTTAACAGAATGCAATCATCGGGCGGACGCCTAGCCGATCAGCCGGTCGAGCAGTGCTTTGGTCATCCGGATACCGTCCTCTTCCGGAAGCCTCGAGCCTTCGTATTCGATGCCGACGTACCCCTTGTAACCGGCGTCCTTGACGAGTCCGATCATCCGGGCAAAGTCGATGGTCGTTTCATCGCCCTTGGCGTCGAAATCGTAGGACTTGGCGCTGACGGCCTTCGCAAAGGGCATCAGCTCTTCCACGCCCCGATAGCGGTCATATTCCTCGGCGCAGGGCTTTTCGCCCATGGCCGTGTTGCCGGACCGTACGCAGAAGTTGCCGAAATCGGGCAGGGTGCCGCAATTGGGCATGTTGACGGCTTTCATGACACCGGCGAGCCAGGATCCGTCCGAGCTGAGGCCGCCGTGGTTCTCGACGATCACGTTCAGTCCTGCCTGGGCTGCAAGCGTGGACAGTTCGCCAAGGCCTTCGACCGTTGCCACGTGGCGGGCCTCCCGGTCCGTCGATTCGCCGTAGGCGTTGACCCGGATGCTGTGGCAACCGAGCGCGTGGGCGGCGTCGAGCCATTTCCGGTGATTGTCGACCGCCTGCTTCCGTAGCGTCTCATTGGTTTCGCCAAGTCCGCCCTCGCCGTCGATCATGATGAGCAACTGGCGCACGCCGGCATCTTCCGCCCGGAGGTTCATCTCCGCCAGGTAGGCTGAATTTCGGGCTTTATCCTTGAAGAACGAATTGACATATTCGACCCCGTCGATGCCGAAGGATGCCGCCCTGTTGACAAAATCCAGGTGATCCAGCTTCCCGCCCTGCAAGGCCCGGTGGAGACTCCACTGGGCGAGGGAGATCTTGAGGCGGGGCTTTCGCATACTGCCGGTCAATGGATTGCCCAACAAGGCAACGGCCAGGATACCCGCGGTCGAATCATGGAGGAATGTGCGTCTTGAAAGCATCGGAAAAGGAAGTATCGTATCGAAGGCGGCTCAAAATAAGGACATTAGCAAACGCAACCATCTGGCGGGTGAGGTTGTTTGTCTTAATTCCCCGCCCGGATCCCCATCGCCAACGCCCAACGGCGTAATTTTACATGCTTAACCAGATTTACGCGTTCGTGATCCGTCCTCATCCCCTTTTTCTCCCCGTGCTGCTTGGCATACTGCTCGTTGCCGGTTCTTCCTGCAAAAAGGAGGGTCCGGAGTTGAAGACCGGGCCGGCGCCGGCCGGCCAGGCCATGGCGGTAGAGACGATGGTGGCCGCCCCGCGGACCCTGAATGCCGACCTCGAAGTGCCGGGCACGTTGCTGGCCAACGAGACCACAGAGATCCATCCGGAAGTTTCCGGACGGGTGGTCGACCTGAATATCCGGGAGGGGGGCATGGTCGCCAAGGGCGCCCTGCTGGCGAAGCTCTACGATGGCGACCTGCAGGCCCAGCTCCGGAAGATCGAGGTCCAGCTGAAGATCGCGGAGAAGACCGAGGAACGCCAGGCCGAGTTGCTCAAGATCCAGGGTGTCAGCCAGCAGGACTATGATCTCAGCCTGTTGCAAGTCAACAACCTCAAGGCGGATATTGACATCCTGAAGGAGGCCATCCGCAAGACCGAGATCCGCGCGCCGTTTAACGGAAAGCTGGGCCTGCGCAACATCAGCCCCGGCGCTTATGTCACGCCGGCCAGCATCCTGACCACCATCAGCCAGACCGAGCAACTCAAGATCCAATTCAACGTCCCTGAGCGATACAGCGCCTTGCTGCGCGACGGCATGACGATCTCGTTCAACATCGACGGGTCCGGCCGGTCGTTCACGGCGAAGATCATCGCTACGGAGATTCGCATCGACGAGAGTACGCGCAGCCTGGCCGTGCGCGCGCTCGTGCAGCAGCGCGACCCTGCGCTCATTCCCGGCGTGTTCGCAAAAGTGCGCATCCTGCTGGGGCAGGATGAGGCGGCACTGCTGGTGCCCAACAGCGTGATCATTCCCAGTGGCCGGAAAAAACTGCTGTATGTATACGAGGGCGGGAAGGCCATACAGCGGGATGTCGAGACCGGTGTCCGGGACTCCACCAATATCCAGATCCTCAGCGGCCTGAAGCCCGGCGATACGGTCATCACGTCCGCTATCCTGTTCCTCCGTCCGGGCATGGACGTCAAGCTGGCCAAACCGGAGTAAGCGCATGAACCTCTCCGAACTCTCCCTCAGGCGCCCCGTTTTCGCGATGGTCTGTTCCATCCTGATCATCATATTCGGCTTGATCGGGTATTCCTTCCTCGGCGTGCGGGAGTATCCCGCCATCGACCCGGCGGTCATCAACGTCCGCACGTCCTATGTCGGCGCCAACGCGGACATCGTCGAGCAGCAGATCACGGAACCGCTGGAAAAGGCCATCAACGGCGTGCAGGGCGTCAAGAACATCACGAGCACCAGTGCGCAGGGAAGCAGCAACATCACGGTCGAATTCGAGCTCAGCGTCGATCTCGAGCAGGCGGCCAATGATGTCCGGGACAAGGTGTCTCAGGCCCTCGGCAACCTGCCGCAGGATATCGATGCCCCGCCCACGGTGAGCAAGTCCGACTCGGACTCCGACCCGATCGTCTTCCTCCAGATCCAGAGCCAGACGAAGAACCTCATGGAGCTCACGGATTTTGCGGAAAACGTCGTCCAGGAACAG
>CAYMLN010000364.1:0-3398 GCA_964391045.1 uncultured Saprospiraceae bacterium | reverse complement strand
GATAACGGATAACGGATAACGGATAACGGATAACGGATAACGGATAACGGATAACAATAAACAATTGAGAGCCCATTAAGGTTGCTGACGCATAGATTCTGTGAAATCGACTCCAAAAGGGGATCAAGGGTCTTGCAAGGGCTTGACTATAGGGGGCACGGATGAGCTATGCAGTCTTCGATAATCTGTGGGAAACAGAGAATCCATGGCTATGACCACGCTATTTAACCGCCAGTTCGTATCTGTAGATTATGCGCCCGAGTTCAGCCAGGAACGGGATCCCGATCTCCTCCGTATCGTACCGGTCATCATTGAAGATCCCGTCCGTATTCGCCTCGATGGTCGCCGAGAGGAGGAAGTCGACGTTGTTTTTCGTATCCCGTATATACGCCGACTCGGTCAGGAAGCCGTAGGCCCAGCCGACCTTGTTGTAGATCCGGATGTAGTCGGGCATACGGTCCTGCGTGTCACCGAAGAGGAAGAACTTGACGTACCCGTCCGGATAGTGAAGCGTGTCGAACCGGGGGTATTCTGATTCGCGCGGCAACATCGACATGGCCTGACGTAGCAACGCGTAATCGTCCGGTCCGAGGTGGAAGCGGTCTTTCTTCGGCAAGGCGTCGGGGAACATCAGCGCCTTGACCATGGCGAGTTGCTCATCGAGGGGGAAGAAGTTCTTTTTCGAGAAGTCGAACGGCTCACGCACGAGGGAATCCCGATCGTCGATATAGCCCAGGCCACGCCGGACCAGTTTCATGTTGAGCGGGACCATCGGCGGCGCTACCCGCTCGAGTTGCGCGTAGATCGTGTCCGTACCGTCGAGGAGGCAGCAGGGATTGGTGTAGCGGTTCTCTTCCGGTCCGAACCGGCTGTCGGCGAGGCGATGCACGATCCGCGTCTTCGCGTATCCCCGATTGCGTAGGCGGGTGTTCAGTTCCTCCTGGCCGACGAACTCATACAGGCGGTTCGACGCCTCGTTGTCGCTGACAACGAAGACGTGGTCGACGTAATGTCGGATGGTCGGCACATGACCGGGGGCGGTGGTATCAACCACAACACGTCGCTGCGGCCATCGCGCGGAGTCGGTGTGGAAGGCCAGGCCGGGGGAATGGCCGAGATCATTTAGCTTTTCGAGTGCGATGACGGCATTCGCCATCTTGATGGTGCTGGCGGGATAGACATACAGGTCCGGATCGAAGCGGAACGTGTGGCGGGTGAATCGCGGTTTTCCCTTCCGGTTCCGGTCGATGCGTTCCCAGATCACCTGGACATGAAACGTATCCTGTGCGGCGAGGACGCGGCGGACGACCGGGTGATCGCTTTCCTGTAAAAGGCGATGGAGGAGTTCGCTGTCGCCTTTCGCAGCCGTACCGTCATCCATCAGGGTGGAGATCAGGGCGAGGTCCTGGAGGTCGGTCTGTTGCGCATGCACGCATGTTGCGAGCGCCATCCAGGGGAGGAGGACCGCCAGAAACAAACGAGTGAAGGTGACTGGAAATCTCATGAAACGGTTGCCTGACCGTCCGTCCCGGCCTTTTCCTTGAGGGAATACTGGTGGCTGAGACCGAGCAGGGTGAGCAGCAGGAACATGGCCGTGCCGACCGTCGTCTCGAGGGTGTGCTCGATGACCATCGAGAGCAATTGCATGATGTACAGGGCCGCAAAGACCGGCGGGCGCCAGAACCAGGACATGCTCATCGGATATAGGATGATGAAGCTGAAGGCGACCAGGCCAAACAATCCGAACAGCACGAATACATTCATCCACTGGTTGTGTGGCCGGAACCAGGTGTCCAGTCCGAAGCGGGTCTTGTAGGCGTCGGCCATCTCGGCGCGGAACCGTCCCGTGCCCGTGCCGAAGAACGGATGCCTGTTGGCCACCTCCATACCTGCATCAAAAGAGCGCCAGCGTTCGGCGTCGGAATAGGTGAGGGTGGGATCCTCGCGGTATTTCTTGAGGTCGTACAGGGCGTAATGGACTTTCTGCTGGAAGCCGGGCATGAGCTTGTAGGCGGCGACTGGTGCGAGTCCGATAACTGCAAGCACGGCCAGTTGCTTCCACCGGTGAATGTGCCGCATGTACGCGAGCACCAGGATCACGATGCCCGCATAGCCCAACGCCAGGCCCGAGCGCACGGACAACAGGTGGAGGAAGTAAAAAAAGTACGCGGCGAGAAAGGCATACACCCCGCGTTCCCACGCATACCGATACCGGATATCCTCGATCGCAAACCACAGGCAAACCACCATGCACGAGGCGATGATGATGCTGTAGCGGATGTGGTGCGTCGGCACGGGCAGTGCGGCCCCGTACCCCAGGCTGCGGTTGAACAGTTCATAATCCCCGAAGTAGGCCGCCTGGACCCAGATGCTGCTCCAGGCCGACATGACGATGAGCGCCAGCATCACGATCATGTACTGCTTCCGGTTGAACGGTTCGAACAGGCCGAAACTGAGGGCGAGGACGAGGAAAGGCAGCTTCATGTGCGTCAGGGCCCACCATTCCTTCACATTGCCGGCATAAACGATGCTGGCCAGGTACAGGAGGAAGAAGAGGCTGAACACCCAGATCGCGGGTCGCTTCCGGATGCTCTCCCGGATCGCGGACCAACTGCCCGTCCAGCGGATCGAGAACGGTGCGACGGTGATGTCCGTCAGGGCCACGAAGGCCATAAAGCCGGGGATGATGGCCAGCAGGGCCTTGGACCACAGCAGGGCCACTGCCATGCCCATGCAAAGGAACACCGCCAGGGGTTGCCGGATCGACATGGCGGAAAGTTAGCCAATTCGGCAACTCAGGCGGCATCTCCGTACCTTCGGGGCCTGGAAGATGTTGTCCGAGGGTTGTGCCCTCGGACATATAATGTGCCGGAGAATGAGTTGTCCGAGGGTTGCGCCCTCGGACATAATATGTGCCGGACCGCAAGTCCGGCACAACACCGAATATGATTGATTGACGTATGAATCCACTTGACCAACTGAAGGCCCTGATGGCCGAGATCGAGGCCGCCCAGCCGGCAGATGCCCAGGCGCTGGAAGCATTCCGCATCCGGTTTCTCGGCACGAAGAATATCCTCAAGCCGCTGTCCGCGCAGATCCGCGAGGTGCCGAACGAGCAGAAGAAGGAATTCGGGCAGCTGCTCAACGAAGTAAAGAGCCGCGCCGAAGCTGTCTTTGAAAAACGGCAGTCGGCACTCCAGGGCGGTGGTGGCCAGTCGGCCGACGTGCCCGACATGACCCTGCCGGCCGTGCCGGAACCCGCGGGCAGCCGCCATCCGGTGAGCATCGTCATGGAAGAGATCATCGACGTGTTTTCGCGCATGGGCTTCGACGTCGCCGAGGAGCTCGAGAACGAGGACGACTGGCACAACATCACCGCGATGAACACGACGGAAGAT
>CAYMLN010000363.1:0-3414 GCA_964391045.1 uncultured Saprospiraceae bacterium | reverse complement strand
TCTCCCCGATAGTCGGTCTTGACCAGCCAACTATCCGTCCCGCCAAGGTGATCCGTCTGCTTGTCCCCGGACGCCGGAGAATCCGATTCGCCCCAGCAGATCCATTGGTCATCCCCGAGCCCCAGGATGCCGCTCATCCGGTCATTTCCGGTGCCACCGATCGTTTTATCCCGTTGCACCCTGAACGAGGTGTCGAGGGTAAGCCACCAGTAATCGAGGCCGCCGCGACTCACTTCGCCTTTGCAAACCTCCGCATCCGAGGACGATGCGCCGAAGACGATATAATTTCCATCGGGCAATGGACAGATGCCTCCAGGGTAATCGTCCCCCTTGCCACCGAGCGGCCGGAAAGCCCATCGCCTCCCTGTCGAATCGAGCCGCATCATCCCGATCGAGGGCGGCACCTGCCTGCCGTACAGCCACACCGCTCCCGTGAAGATGATATGCCCGTTGGGCAGGATCAGAAAGTCCTGCGGCACGAAGTCAGGTGAAGATCCGTCATGACCGAATCGCCAGTGCTGTTTGAGTTCCGGCGAATAGGCGGTCAGGTAAAATGTATCGGACAGCCGGCTGGCAGACAACACGACAAACCCATCGTCTGCCGTTCGCTGCAGGGCAACGGTCGTCTCATCAGACCCGGGTTGCAGCCGGCCACCCCAGGTGATCGTCTGGGTAGTGCCCGGACATAGCGTCAGGAGGAATCCGATCAGGGGCAGGACACGCATTTCCGATAATGATCGCAAGCTAATGCAATGGAGCCACATCTATTCACCTGCACTTTCCTGCGTTGCGTTTGGGGCAAATCGTCACGACGCACACCATCCCAGCGTGACCGGATATGACCGCCGGGCTGCCATGCGATGTTCATTCATCTTGCGGGGGGTTGGGTTACCTTTTTATTTTTAATTTCGACAAGGCCATAACCCGAACGAATCCATTTGGCATGAACAACAGAAATCTATTCATCCTCCTGGTGATCATCTGCGTGCTTGCGCCGGGGATCCATTATTTCATCGCCGGACGCGATATGGACAACACCGGCACCCGAAACATGATGGTCGGCGCACAAGTGCTGGGCGGCTTCCTGCTCCTGTTCCTGTTCGGACGGTCCAAGGCAGGACAGAAATCCTGATCGGATCGGGTTGTCCTGTGCCACGGCATTTAGCCAGACTGATGAAGGTGATTTTAGCCGTCCTGGCGTCTTGGCTGCTTTCAATCTGTGCGTCAGCGCAGCCGACCTCGACGGATCATCTGATCGACTCCGTCCTGGCCCGCACACAGCGAATCTCATTGTATGCTGACCGTGTCAACTGGGACAGTCTCGGCATGGCCGTTCGCAAGGGCGCAGCGGATGCAGGTCAGATCGAAGACCTCAAGCCGGCATTTGAAACCTTGCTCAACAGCCTGGGCGATCATCACGGTGTTATACTCGATGCTACCACCTACTCGACGATCGCCCGATACACCGATTGGGACCACCTCGACCATCCGGATACCCGCCCGCGGGATCCCGCTGCGTGGCAATGGATCAACGGGCCGGAAAACATTTTCCTTCACGGGTATCTCGACGATAGCGTGGGTTATCTCAGGATCCCGGGCATTTCACCCCAGACAGATTCGGAGGGCGAGGCCCGACACATTCGCGAGGCGGTAATAACGCTCGCCAAACGTGAAGTCAAAGGCTGGATCATCGACTTGCGGTACAACGGTGGCGGCAACGTGCACCCGATGCTCGCCGGCCTCGGACCGCTCGTCGGCGACGGCATCGTCGGCCATCTCGCGGATGGCCGGGGTCGCTTGGTGTTTGATGCGGAGATCCGTGAGGGTAATTTCATCTTCGCCGGACAACAGGCAGTCGATCTGCCGAACGAACCCACCTTCCACGACCCGCCGAAAGTGGCCGTGCTGACCAGCCGGTATACGGTCAGTTCGGGCGAACTGGTCGCCACGGCCTTCAAGGGCCGGCCGAAGACACGGTTCTTCGGCGAGGCGACCGGCAGCATGACGACCAACAACGCCTGGGAGATCGTCGGCGGGCAGGTCATCCTCAATATCTCCACGGCCTGGTTTGCCGACCGGGAGGGCATCGTGTATCGGATCAACATCCCGGTAGATGTGGAGGTCGAGGACAGTATCCTCGAGCATGAAGGCGAAGATCCCGTGGTGGCCGCGGCGTTGGCCTGGCTGCGCAATCCGTGATGACCCGCATGACGCGGACGAGCGGATCGATATCGGCGACCGCCCGTAACTTCCCTTTTGAATGACCGACCTGATCCGGAAGAATATCGAACGAACCCTGGGCACGCCGATTCCGCCCGAGGCGATTGCGCACTTGCATGACCTGGCGTTCGAACGGTCGTTCGACAAGCATGAATTCCTTGCCGAGGCGGGCACCGCATGCAAATACCAGTACTTCATCCTCGAGGGTGCCTGCTACTCGTTTTATGTCAACGAGAAGGGCGACAAGAACGCCATCCAGTTTGCTGTCGAGGGCCACTGGATCACGGATGCGGCGAGTTACTTCCGGGACCGGCCGGGCGTATTCGATATCCTGACGCTCGAGCCGACACGCGCATTGCTGTTGAGCCGGGCCAACTTCGATGCCCTGTGCGATGCCCACCCACTCTTTGATCGTTTCTTCCGGGTGCTGCTGCAGAACACCCTGGCCGCGCTGCATTACCGGATCGCCAAGACGAACAGCGAAGAGGCCGCGCACCGGTATGATGAATTCTCTAAACTGTATCCGCACTTCGTCCAGCGGATCCCCCAATACCTGATCGCGTCCTACCTCGGCATCACGCCGCAGTCCCTGAGCCGCATCCGCAAGTCGCGCGGCCGCAAGGGCAATTGACGGGCGCCCTGCCCGTCTCCTCGCGTCCCGGATACCCGGGAAGTTCGAAGTTAACATAGGTGAATGCGCAAGGGCGCCGGCCAGGCCCACCTTTGCCTCATCATTCACAAACAACAACATTCAACAACATGAACGCTACAACACTTACGGCACCGGCCGTCACGACCAAATGGGCGCTCGACGCCGCGCACAGCGAACTCACCTTCAAGGTGAAGCATTTGATGATCACCAACGTCAAGGGTGAATTCAGGAATTTCACGGCTGCCGTGGAAACGATCGGCACCGACTTCAGCAAGGCTCGCCTGTCCGCCACGATCGACGCCGCATCGATCTTCACGAACAACACGGACCGCGATAACCACCTTCGCAGCGCCGACTTCTTCGACACGGATACGCACAAGGAGATCACGTTCGCGGGGACTGCATTCACGCAACTGGACGATGACAATTACCAGCTGAAGGGCATCCTGCAAATGAAAGGGGTGGAGAAGGAGATCACCCTCGATGTCGAGTTCGGCGGCCTCATGAAGGACCCCTGGGGCAACGAGAAGGCGGGCTTTACG
>CAYMLN010000362.1:0-3434 GCA_964391045.1 uncultured Saprospiraceae bacterium | reverse complement strand
GCGACGTCTTGCAGCGTTGCATCCCTTCCTCAAGCGTGTATTTCGGATGCGGCCAGGGCGTGGCTTCGAAGAAAAGGTCCATCTGGGCCAGCGCGCAGAGCAGGTTCGCGTCGACCGGGTCCGGCGGGTTGGGCGCGCCTTCGCCGTCGGGGTTGCCAAACCATTTCATGCAGGCCTGCTTCTTCGCGTCGGACGGGTCCAGCCGGGGGTTGTCCGTGTATAGCTTCAGGAAGGTGGCGGCCACCATGTCCTGGGCCTCGTACAGCCGGATGTCCGGCATCTTGCCCGGATCGTCCGTGCATGCGCCTGTCACGCCCGCGGCGATCATGTGGTTGCCGATGAGGTACGGCGTCTCGCGTTTCGAATCTGGGCGGATCTTGAATTTGCCGACCTGGAGGACATTGACCTGCGGGATACTGTCCTTGTCCTGCGGGAGGATATCGGTGTACGTCACGCGGAACCATCCCGGCGCCTGCGGGTCGTACAGCGGGGAGCCGCAGATCAGCAGTGGCAGCGTGTATGGGCAGTCTTCCGGCCAGCCGGGCGGCTCGAGGTAGAGCTCGAGCATTGCACGGATGTAGTCTCGTTCAGGCGGCCCGTGGAAGAAACCGGAGGCCATCATGATCGGGAAATAGTCGTTGGGATATTCGCTTTCGCCCGAGCCGGGCGCGGCGATCGGGTTGACGTCGATGAAGGTCTTGTAGCGGCTGATCTCCGCAGGCGGGATGCCCGCGACGGTGAGCAGCGTGCTCCAGCGCTTCATCGTCATCGCGTTGTCAAAGGTGCCCATTTGCGGTACGGCCCACGGCGGGTAGTGGAGGAGGAGCATTCCTTTCTGCCCCATCACATTGAGACCGAGCGGCGGAAAGAGCGTCCATTTCGATGTGCCGTCGTGCGCGTTGTTGTTGACGTGATAGCCTTCCATGGGGTTCCACACGCCGAGTTCCTTGAGCAGTTCCATGCCGCGGATGGCGCGCTGCGCGACGTCCTTGTGGAAGATCCGCGCGTGCCGTTCGGCAAACGTCCGGATCGTATCGGCGGATGTATCGTGATCGATGGAGACGTAGTAGTCGCCGAATTCGCGGAGGACCCGGACGTCGCTGACGCCGGTGATTCCATCGGCGTTGAGCGAGTTCATCGTGTAGTGCCGGATCACGTCGCCGTAGTCCTTGAAGCCGAGGCTGGGGTCGGCCCACTTCGCGGCGGGGTAGAGTTGTTCCAGGGCGTCAGCGGGCCCGAGGAGATAGCGGTAGGTGGACATGGGTTGAGGTGGGTGAGAGCTTGAAATCCGCGGCGGCAAAGGTGCGTTTCCTGTGACCAGGCCGAAGCGTTCGTCAAGATAAGCAGAAGGCCTCACACGATGGCTGCCCCGGGGATCAGCTTTCCGCCCCGGTCATGCCCGTTCACTCGTCCGCGAATGACCGCCGGCGGAGGACATGGGTTTCATGATGGCGGATAAGCATGTCGAGGTGGTGGCTTTCGACAAATCCAGGACCAAGGGAAGCCAGGCCCTCGATCGCGAGCTCCGTCAATTTGCGGGCCGGGATGAAGACGGATTCGTCGACCAGGCCGTGGGTGCTTTTCGCCCACAGGTCGTTTATGTCTTGAGAAAATGGAATGAGCAGGTCGAGTGTTTCATCGAGCGCCTTGTCGTTGTACAGCAAGCCGGCATAGAAAAGCACGGGCACCAGCTGGTGTTCGGGAGGCGGGGCATCGGCGGTCCGCAGTTCGAGGTAGCCGCGCAACCGCACCTCGGGAAACAGCAGGGTGAGATGATAGGCGAAATGTGTGATGTCCGGCCGGATGCCGGCGATCGGTTCACGCATCCAATCGGCGAAGGTCAGCTCGCGGGGCAGGACAACATCTCCCAATTCAGGAATGAAGACCACCGGTGCGCGCAGGGCAAAGTCGAGATACGTCCCGACCAGGTCGTCCGCGCGCATCGACGACGCGACATGTTCCATCGGCAGCATGCCCGTACGCGTCGGATCGGCATGTTGCCAGATATGACTCCGGTAGGCCTTGTGGCCGGTCGCTTGTCCCGAGATCCGCGGCGAATGGGCGAAGAGTCCGGTGACAAACGGCACGAGCAGGTTGGCGGCCACGACGCGCCGGATCCGCGTGTCGACCGCATCCCCGAGATCGAGGTTGATGTGCATGCCGGAGGTCAGCTTCATCATCTGCCGGCCAAAGGGACCGATGGTGTCGAAGTAGCGCTGCATCGCCCGGTATCGCGGGAGGTCGAGCTGGTTGTCGATCTCATGCGCGTCGAACCACGGATTCGTACCTGAGGGGCAGAAGTGAATGCCGTGTTGTTCGGTCACGTTTTGCAGCACAGCCTGCTTCGATTCAAGATGGTGTTGCAGGTCACCAAAGGTCTCACACGGCGCCGTGCTGATCTCGACCTGCCCGCCGGGTTCGAAAAGGATGCGGTCGCCGTCGGGAAAGATGATGCGATCGATCCGCGGCGTTGATCCTCCGGACGACTGACCGGCATACGCGGATCCGGCCATGCCCCCGAATGGAGAAGATGCATCGGCCAGCACGCTGACCAGCGGATTTTCTCCGGCATATAAACTCACAGGCATCGGACGCGCATCGGCATCAGTACCGGGCATATACGGGAAGGCCTCCAGTTCCACGCCGATCCGTCCGGGTGAGCGGCCATCGGCAGGCGAAGGCATTGCAGGCGTGAACAGCTGCGTGGCGATGTATGCCCGGCACTCCTCGGCGGTGAGGGTCATCGGAGGAGGGGCATGAGCGCGTCGATAAACAGACCGGGCGTATTGGTGTGGAAGAAGTGATCGATCTCGCGCACGCCGGTCGGGCTGGTCACGTTGATCTCGGTCAGGTAATCGCCGATCACGTCGATGCCGACGAAGAACAGTCCGCGCGCTTTAAGCTCCGACCCGAGTTGTGCGCAGATCCATCGATCGCGGTCACTCAGTTCGAACCCGACGGGCTGTGCGCCCACGGCCATGTTGCCCCGGTGATCATCGCCGCCCGGGATGCGCGCGATCCCATACGGCACCGGCTCGCCGTTGATAAGCAGGATGCGCTTGTCACCCGTCGACACGATGTCGGGCACGTACGCCTGGGCCTGGACGAATCGGCTGCCCCGGTGCGTGATCTCTTCGATGATCACGTTCGTGTTGGGATCGCCGTGCGCCACGACGAAAACGGACTGGCCGCCCATCTGTCCGAGCGGCTTGAGCACGATCTTGCCGTTCGTCTCCAGGAAATGCCGGATCGCCGCCTTGGACCGGGTAAACAGCGACGGCGGGCAACATTGTGGGAACCAAGCGGTGAACGCCTTCTCGTTGGCGTCGCGAAGAGCTCGGGGATCGTTGATGACGAGTGCGCCGTCGCGCTGGGCCTGTTCGAGGATATACGTCGACATAATGTACTCCATGTCGAACGGCGGGTCCTTGCGC
>CAYMLN010000361.1:0-3439 GCA_964391045.1 uncultured Saprospiraceae bacterium | reverse complement strand
GGGCCCACAAGTCAATCTGGGATAATCCGGGATATTCGGGTAATCTGCGGTGAATTGAGAAAGTACCCTGCAACGCCAGAACCTTGTCCAATCCACAGGAGTAAACGAAGTCAAGCAGAGGTCCGCAGTGATCTGGCGCAGGACACGCTGGGAACCTCTGTTTAACTCTGCTTACGCTGTTGTGGATTGGAATCGTCTACGAGGTGTCTTCGGAAACACAAGAATAATTCTGCTCACCACAGATTGCTCAGATCACCCAGATAAGCCCAGATATTCTTCGGTACCACAAGTCAATCTGGGCAAATCCGGGTTATCCGGGTAATCTGTGGTGAAATGGAAAAGTGTCTTGTCCGCAGAGATTGCGGAATCCATGCACGGATTCAAAAGATCCGCTACCCGCCCGCCGTCAACTCCTCCACCATGCGCAACGGCTCGAGGATCGCGATCTCCCGGCCATCGATACCGATAAGGCCGTCCGCGCTGATGGTCTTCAGCATCCGCACGACGGTCTCGAGCGACGCGCCGACAAACTCCGCGATATCTGTACGCGTGAGCGTGACCGCACCCGCGGGCGCGGCGGAGGCGCCATCCTGCACATGCAGGATCAGGAGAACGAGCATGATGCGCTGCCGCACTGTGTACTTCTTGAAGGCGTTGAGCAGGTTGATCCACACCGTAAACTCCCGCGCCAGGCCGGTGAGCATGTTGCGTGCGAAGAAGGGCGAGGTCTGGATCAGGCCGCGAAACGTATCCGCAGGAATGAGGCGGATGACAGAATCCTCCAGCAACACCGCAGAGACGGGATGCGGCTGTTCGGCGATCAGTTGCCGGTACGCGATGAGGTCGCCGTCCGCATAGAGGTAGAGGGTGCGGCGTTCACCGTCCTGGATCCCCTGGAAGATCTTCGCCTTGCCGGAGACGAGCCAGTAGACACCGGTGGGATATCCGCCCTGGCGGAACAGCCACTCCCCGCGCTTGTGTTCCTCCGGCAGGGCCTTCTGCTCGAGGATCAGCCTGTCCTGCTCCGGCAAATGCGCGAGCATGTCCCGGTTGTCGACCAGGAACGGCCGGACGAAGTCCTTGAGGCGGGCATCTTTCTTACGTGTCGGCAAGGCGGGGAATGCGGTGCGCGATGGCCAAGTTAGCCAAAACGATCAGGTGATATGATGCAAGGTTCAGGGTCGTCTTATGCAGATGCCGGATCTGTAATGATCAAAAACATGGCGGATAAAAAGAAACGCCCGGGAGTGACCCCGGGCGTTTTATTAAACACGGTAAACCAAATGCTTGATGATCGGCTGACCTGTTATTGCCAGGGCAAGTCGTTGACCCGCCGGCCCACGGTGAATCCCAGGTCCAGCGCGGCTTCCGCGTCCATGCGGAAGTGCACGCCGATCGGCAGTCTCGAGTAGGCATTTTCGCCCGCCATCTCGTAGAAGCTGTTGTAGGTGCGCGGCGTGCCGATGAACTCGCTGCGGCCTTCGTGGCAGCGGTCGGTGAACACGAAATGCTGGCCAAACTCCGCCGTCAGCACTTCGGATGCTGCCGCGCCAAAGGTGCCGTGACCCGAGGGATATGTGGGGAACTGCGGCGTGAAGAACTGGCCCGCGCCGTCCGGGCACATGATCGAGTTCCAGGGTTCGTGACCCATCACATTGCGGATGTAGTCGACCGGGCGCAGGAGGTTGTACCGGTATTTCTCGGCCCAGCAGCGGATGCCGGCGTCGCAGAGCGCCATGCCGGTCTTGGCCGTCACGACGGCCGCCTTGGCAAGGTCGGCGTGCTTGCTTTCCAAGGCCTGGGTCGCGATGGCGATCCACCGGCCGGCGGGCGTGAAGGTGAGGGCTGCGCAATCGTCGCTCCAGAACTGTGCGATCCACTTGTCCTCATAGTTCTGTCCCTGACGGATGAGGTTGACCTTGTTTTCCGTCTCCAGGGCCTGCACATAAAACTCACTCGTCGGTTCGGTGCTGTATGGAAGGGGCTCATACGCCTTGTCATCCGGCCGTGCGGCAAACGTCCGCACGTCGCCCCAATGCGGCAGGCGTGCGGGGATAAAGTCCGGATAGGTGGGTTGCCACTTGCCCGGGCCCGCCGGCGGCACGTAGGCCGGGTCGAACGGACGCAGGTAGCCTTCGTGGCCCACGGGATCCGTCGAGGACCATTCGAAGACGGCATCGGCCACGTCCCGGCCCCAATCGACGGAGGCGGCCATGACGGACGGTGAGACCTGGCTTTCGAACGTCTGCGCAAACTGCTGGTACAGCGCCAACACCTGGTTGTACTGCGCGGCCGGGACATCCGGATACAGGTGCTCGATCATGCGGTAGTAGGCGCTGTTGATCGCGGCCGGATAATGGTACTTCACATTGCGGTCCGCCGCGGGAAGATCCAATCCGGCAAATTGACGCCGCAGCGACTTGTACGTCGGCATGCCCGGAACGGCCGTCTCATATACGGCCAGTCCGATATAGCCAAATGCGCGGCCCGACACGGGTGGCAGGTATCCGGGCGTGTAGCGGTCGACCTCGAGCAGGAGCTCGTTCCACGCGATCACGACATCGGCCGGGTAGGATGATGCGAGCGATGCATCGGGTGAAAGGTCCGTGTCGTCGTTACACGCGGGCGTGAACAACATCAGGCCGGCCGCCAACAGCAGGAATCCGGGGAATTTGGGGAATGCGAAATGATGCTTCATGGGTGAACGGATTTTCATTTTTCTCGGACCATCGCGGCCTGTGTGTCAACACCTTGAAATTGCCGGGCGAAATGCCGCTGCGCGGCTTCGTCCGTGCGGCCCACGGCGGCGAGGAAGTCCAGCTTATCGGCCTCGTATCGGCGGATCTCCTCGGCCAGGCGGCGCGTCTCGTCGGCCAGGCCCTTGTCGGCTCGTCCGGCTGCATGGACGATCTCGCGGGCAGCCGTATCCAGCTCCTTGAAGGACATGAACATGCGGATGTGATCGGCATTGCGGGCATTGAGGAAGATGTCGCGATCGACGGGCGGGAGATCGGGGGGAAGGGCTTCGGCCAGTTGTGCCGTGGTCGTGTCCCACAGGCTGTCGATCGCTTCCTGCAGCGCGGCCTGGCGGAGCGCTAACGTGCTCCCGCGCGCCAGCAGTGCCGCCGCCTCGTCGTCATAGGATCGATTGTCCCGGCACGCGACAAGGCCGGCGCAGCAGCACCACAGCCAGACCGCCCTGACGGCGAGGCATACGGATATCCGGTCGATCGCGAGTGTGCGCACGAGGCCTGGGTGAATTCAGCCGACGAAGTTTGGCACAATCCGGCAGGGGAACCTTGACATTTGTCAAGGTGGCCGGGGCGAGAAACGGGAAACGGGAAACGGCGAACGGGAAACGGCGAACGGCGAACGGCGAACGGGTGTCGATGCCTGAAATAGGTTGACAATTTTGCCTTACTTAAAGATGATCATCATC
>CAYMLN010000360.1:0-3465 GCA_964391045.1 uncultured Saprospiraceae bacterium | reverse complement strand
AACCGAGCCTGCGGGAAGGAGCGTGTACATGATGGAGCCGGGCCGTCCATGGTATTCGGGCCGCAGGTGGCCGGTGATCGCCGAGCTGCATTGCAGCAGCGTCTTGTCCGGCGCCTCGATGCGGCTGATGTAGCGGTAGCGGTCCACGCGCACGTCGCGGGCGACCATGCTCAGGTCGTTGCGCAACAGGTCGACGACAGTGGCGTGTTCCTCTTGTTCCTTGACGTTGCCGAGTAGTTGCGCCTCGGCATCGGGCAGGCTCGCGTCGATCGTGCCCTTCATCGGGAAGGTGCTGATGCGATCGTGGTCGAGGGTGACAAACGACTCCGGGGAGAAGACGACGAAGCGACCTGGCCAGTAGAGCTTGTAAGGCGCCCGTGCGTGTTCGAAGATGTCGTCCAATGCGGGCACACCGGAGACCTGCGTACTGTAGCAAAGGTTGAGCAGGTAGGTGTCGCCGGCCCGGATCGCGGCCATGGCCTGGTCGAAGCCGTCGTGATACACGTGCGGCGGCACCGGCATGCGGGTCAACGAGACCTCGAGTGCACGATGCGTGGGCGTGTGGTAGGCCTCCGGATCGATGCTGACGCGGATGCCCGTCTCCGCCAGCTGATCGAGCGGTACGACGAGCGGATGCTCGAGGGCAAAGTCCAGGACGAACAAGAAAGGTGTCTGGCCGGTGGCCAAATCGTCCATCTGTCTTGCCCAGTCCGGAAGGACCGGTGCGGGGAAGACGGGATTTACTCGGACACTGCCGAACATGTGACGGTCAGTCGGCGGATGCCGGACACGGTGTCCGTCCGCATATAGGGTTCAATGCTCCAGGCATAAGCCCCCGGTTCCGGGAAGGTAAACTTTGCCTGGAGCGGCAGGCTGATCGTACAGGTGCTGCCGCCGCAATCCCCGGACCATTCGCCGGATTTCTCGGCCAGTTCGAGCGAGGTGACGCCGGTGACCTCCTTGCCTGACGGGTATCGGGTCACAGTGCGCACGTAGAGATTCTGGTAGCCGTAGTCGGTCCCGTGCTTGAGGTCCAGGTCGATGCGGTAAACCTTCGACGTGTCGTCGATGGTCATGGACACGGACTTTGCGTCTCCGGA
This sequence comes from uncultured Saprospiraceae bacterium, assembly GCA_964391045.1. Lineage (GTDB taxonomy): Bacteria > Bacteroidota > Bacteroidia > Chitinophagales > Saprospiraceae > Opimibacter. Next base: position 2,365 of record CAYMLN010000360.1, on the reverse strand, counting down.
AAGCCATTGACCATCGGAAAAGGACCAGGATTCCCGGACGAGGGTGCCGCGATCCCCGCAGGCTGAGAGCAGCAGGGCCACGGGCACGAGCAGGCTGAGCAGCCGCATCAGCTGAAGTAGTCTTTCATGCGTTCGAAGAACCCGCGTTCCGTCTTGCTGGGCTGCGGATGGAAGTTGTCGGCGGACTGCAGTTTCTCGAGGATGCGGCGCTCGTCATCCGACAGTTTCTTGGGTGTCCAGATGTGCACGTAGATGAGTTGGTCGCCCTTTTGGTAGGATTGTACGGACGGCAGGCCCTTGCCATTGAGGCGGAAGATCTTGCCGCTCTGCGTGCCGGGCGGGATCTTGATCTTGACCGGGCCGGTGAGCGTGGGAATGTCGATCGAGCAGCCGAGGGCCGCGTCGGGGAAGCTGATGTACGCCTCGTAGATGAGGTTGCTGCCGTCGCGCTTCAGGTCGGCGTGGGCCTTGACCTCAATGGCGATCATGAGGTCGCCCGGCGGGCCGCCCTTGATGCCGGCATTGCCCTTGCCCCGCATCGTGAGCTGCATGCCGTCTTCGACGCCGGCCGGTACATCGATGTCGATGACCTCTTCCTCGATGACGCGGCCTTCGCCGCGGCACTTGGTGCACGGTTCGACGACGACGGATCCCGTACCCTGGCAATTGGGGCAGGGCGTGGTCGTCTGCATCTGGCCGAGGAACGTGCTCCGGATCTGCCGTACGAAACCCGAACCACCGCAGGTAGGACAGTTCTTCACGGAACCGTCCTTGGCCCCTGTTCCTTGGCAGGTCCCGCACCCGACGCGCTTCTTGACTTTGATGGTCTTGCGCACGCCGTTCGCGACTTCCTCCAGGGTAAGGGTGAGCTTGATCCGGAGGTTGCTGCCCTTCTGGCCGCGGCTTCGCGTGCCGCCGCGGTTGCCGAAGAACGACTCGAAGGGGCTGTCGCCGAAGATGTCGCCGAACTGGCTGAAGATGTCGTCCATCGTCATGTGCTCGGCGCTCTGGAAGCCGCCCTGATTGGACACGCCGGCGTGGCCGAAGCGGTCGTAGCGCGCGCGCTTGTCGGCATCGCTGAGGACCTCATAGGCCTCGGCGGCCTCCTTGAATTTCTCCTCGGCCGCCTTGTTGTCCGGGTTGCGGTCCGGGTGGTATTTCATCGCGATCTTGCGGTACGCCTTCTTGATCACCGCGTCGTCGGCGTCCTTGGGTACCTCCAGGATCTCGTAATAATCGCGTTTGCTCATGCCGGATGTTTAGTTGCCCACGACCACTTTCGCGTAGCGGATGATCGAATCGTTGAGCAGGTAGCCCTTCTCGATGGTGTCAACCACCTTGCCCTTGAGGTCGGGCGTCGGGGCGGGAATTTCAGTGATGGCCTCGTGCCACTCGGCGTCGAACGGCTGGCCGGTGCTTTCCATGGCCTTGAGGCCCTTGGCCTGGAGGGTGCTGTAGAGCCGGTTGTACACCAGGCTCACGCCTTCGCTGAATGGCTCGACCTCCGGGTTGGCCTCGGCGGCTTTTCGGGCGCGGTCAAAATCGTCAAGGACGGGCAGCAGCGCAAGCATGACATCCTTGCTCGCGGAGGCCATCAGGTCCAGGCGCTCGCGCATCGTGCGCTTCTTGTAGTTGTCAAACTCGGCGAGCAGGCGGATATGCTTGTCCTTCAGCTCGGCCACGGTGGCCTGCAATTCCGAAAGCTCGCTCTCGACATGCTGCATGGCGTCATCCGCCGCTTCTTCGGCCTGCTGCACGGTGTCCTGTGCATTTCCCTCGGAGGTCATCTCGTCGACGGGATCGGTATGCTTTTCGTTTTCCATCATTTCCTTACATCAAGTCTTGAACGGTCTTCCAAACCGCTGCAAATGTATGGCCAACCGAGGGTTTGGTGCCATTATGGCAGAAACCCGCCGGCCGGCTGCAAGGCCGTCACGGGCAATTCGTCAGGCCTGGACCCGTTCGCCCAGGATCCGGCGAAGGTCATCGACTGATGGGTCGACGGCCATGATCATGCCTTCGGGATTGACGAGGAAGCGGGTGGGGATCTGCTTGACCGTGTAGGCCTTCACGATCGGGTCGTCAAAGGAGGACGTCGTGAGGATGTGGTAGGGCCAGGTCATCCCGTCGTCGATGATGGCCTGTTGCCACCGGGCGGGGCTCTGTTCGATCCCGATGCTGAGGATGTCCAGGCCGGTGGCATCGCGATAGGCTTTCGGGCCGAATTCGCGGTAGAAGTCAACCAGGGCGGGATGTTCGACGCGGCAGGGTCCGCACCAGCTGCCCCAGAATTCAATCAGGACGTACCGACCCTTCAACTCGTCGAGGGCGAAGGGCTGGCCGTTCATCAGGGTCCCGGTGATCG
>CAYMLN010000359.1:0-3466 GCA_964391045.1 uncultured Saprospiraceae bacterium | reverse complement strand
TCTCCGGCATTCAACAACCAGGTGAGCCGGGCGCCGGCGTCAACATGCCACCGCTTGCCGAGAAGCAGACCATACTGGCCGAAGACGGTGGACTCCAGTTCTTGCTGGGATTGTGTGATGTAGCGCACCGCGTTTTCCTGGCCCTCGAATTCGACATCGTATCCGGCCAGGTCGAGGCCGAACGTCAGCTTGTCTTTCTCACGAAGTGTGCGCCCAACATAGGATCGGAACCCGATCCCGTCAAGCTGGCTTTGCTGGTATCCCGCCCCCTCGATCGTCCGCATTTCCTGGGGTCGCTTTTCCGTGAGCTCGGTGGTGAACTGCACATCCTTGGCAAAGGCGGCATAATAGGCCTCCGTGGTCCATGTCGTCCCGATGGAAAGAGGAAGGGATAGTCCAAACGACACGCCCGTATTCTCCCATTCATCCTGTCCCGCATAGTGCTGGGTAACCTGGAGAATCTCGAATTGTTGGACCGTCACATCGATCGAACTGGACGTCGAGTTGTTCAGTTTGTCCCGGCTGTCGAAGAAGCCGGCCGTGAAGGTGCCGCCATTGGCCAGCGAACCGTGCAGGCGGGCGTTGATGTCGTAAAAATCGAACACAGGCCGCTGCGTCGTACTCCATTCGTTCTCATCGCGAAAACCGCCCGGCCGGGTGAAATTCGTCACGGAACTGTCGCCCAATGCATCGTTGAGTATGCCGGTGTGCGAGAACCGTGCGCCAGCCGACAGGCGCAGCGTCGGGGACAGCGCAACCTCGCCGGTAAGGCCTGATTGGAGCAGGTCGGTGTCGATGATGAGCGACGTCTTGTCCGGTCGCGGCTCCCGGTCCGCCTTGACCAACCCGTCGATGCGTCCCCCGTATTGAATGGGAAAATTATTCTTGTAGATCTCGATGTTGGAGAAATAGACCGGGTTGTACGGACTGAAGATGTTGTAGAAGTGCGACGGATCATACGCGGGCACGCCGTCGAAGAGGAAAAGGCTGTTGCCCGGATCGCTGCCCCGGATCCGGATGCCCTGTTCGCCGGAGAAAGGCGTGTACGTCGTCATGCCGAGCAGGAGCCGGTCGGCGTTCCACGACAACAACTCCCGCGCCGAGAGGAACGCATACCCGTTCAGGTCGACGGACTGCTGGTCGTACGATTGGTGGACGTCGCGATACGGCACGACAATGGTGACCTGCCGCAGCGGAACAGGTGAAACGGACATACGGATTTCCCGTCCGTCGCCGAGCAGTTCACGCGCGGACAGGGTCATGGTTTGGTATCCGAGGTATTGGACCTGCACCATGCCCGATACGTCAGCTACGGCCAGGGTGAAGGCGCCATCCGCGGTCGCATTGACCGCAGGCCCGTCGGGAAGACAGGCTACCGTCGCGAAAGCGAGCGGAGACCCGTCATCGCCCCCGCGCACGACACCCCGGAGGATATACGCTGCATTGACCGGCGTGGCCGTGCGCTCGCGGCGCAGCATGATCTTGTCGCCGTCGACGATCTGGTAGCTGATCGACCGGTCATGCAGGAGCGCGGCGAGAAAGGCATCAACCGACGAAAAGGACGCACCCGAACTGCGCAACGAGTCGAGCGTGGGGATCAGCTCGGGCGCTACCGCGATCTCGACATGATAGGTGCGCGTCAGGACGTCTAGGAATGATGAAGCCCCCGGCGGTTGGCCGAAGGCAAGAAGCGCTGACAACAGCATGCCGATGACCGGGATCGTCCGGCTTGCGGTCATGGGCGTCGGTTCATCGGGTGAGGCGGATCGTCCGGCCGTCCCGGACATAGGTGATATGCAATGGCCACGTGATGAGTTGGAGGGCATTGTCGAGGTCGCCGCGCTCAAACAGGCCCGTATAGGTCAAATCCCCGATAGCGGGATCATAGGCAACAAGCACGTCATACTGGCGCTCGAGCTCGGCAATGACATCGCGCAACGGGCTGTCCGTAAAACGAAAGCGCCCGTCCGTCCATTCCGGCCTCCCGGCATCAGCCACGAAGGTCGAGCGGGAAAGGTTGCCGCCTTCAGCCACGACAAACTGGCCGGGTTCGATCACTTCTGTCTTTCCGCCCGATGCCTCAACGCGGACCTTTCCTGTAAAGCATTCCACTTCCAGTTTCCCGTCCCGTGCATAGACATTGAAACTCGTACCGAGCACGGTCACATTCCCGTAAGGCGTTTCGACCGTGAACGTGCTGCCCGGCTTGACGCGGAAGAATGCCTCGCCGTCCAGCTTCAGCGAACGGTCGTGCGCAAACGTACGCTTTCCATAAACCAGCTTTGACCCTGCATTGAGAACGACATTGCTCTCCTCGGGGAGTTGCAGGGTTTCTTGCTGGCCGGCCTCCGCGACGATCTTCTGCGTTCCCGCAGGAAGTGCAAACCAAATGAGCAAGGCAATTGCGGCAGCCGCGGCCACGGGCCAGAGGCGGATCCAACGAGGCCGCACGACCGCTTTCGGCTTCGCCTCAGCGGCCACCGATGCCTCGATCCGCGTCCAAAGTGAATCCAACGCTTCCTGTCCGGGTTGGACGGGCGTCGCGTCGGAAAGCCCGCGCACCAGCGCCTGCGCCCGGACAACGCGTGCCTCCGTTTCCGGATGCTCCAGCAGCCATTGCCGCCACGCCGCGTCATCCCGACCATGCAGGACCCAGCCGATGAACGCGTCATCGGCGGCGAGGGCCTGGGCGGTGTAGGATGTGAAATGCGGTTTCATTGGTGCAACAATGATTGTATAACCTGTTACGGATGAAATAATTCATCCAGCATGCTCTCCCGGTTGGCGGCCGTGTACCGGATCGTGCAGAAGCCCGTCCCGCTGGTCATGATGCTCACGCAAAATCCCTGGCCGTCGCTGTTGTCCAGGTGCTCCCGGTCGAGCACGCAATGCCCGAGCTCATGGAAGACGAGGAACTCCCGCTCCAGCTCGCTCGCCGAATCCCAGTAGAACTTGTCAATGATGACCGTGTTCGGCTCGTCTTCCTTGTGCGCACACTGCCCGATCACGCCCTGGGACGTGATCACCCGGATATACCCGTTCACCGGATCGGCGACATAGTCCACGACCACACCCCGCTCCGCCGCCTCGCCCGCAAACCGGTCAAAGTATTCGGTCAGGCTGCTATCCACGAAGTACTCGATGTCATCCTCCTTGTTGCAGGACGTACCCACCAGGATGCCCGCCAGGAGCAAGACCCGCCAACCGAATTTTCCTTGTATGTTCATCTTGATCATTTCTCCTTATGGCCCCGTGCATCCTCAACACCCGATTCCGTCAATGCGGAATCGGCGCGGCAACGATGCATCCTCTTTCTACAAAGGTATCAGGGCTTCGCCCTTCATCTTCTTGCAACGAGTATCACCCTGCCTTTCATCAATCATCTCCCGACTATATCCCAACATGTTATGCATGGCATTCCGATGTTCATTGTTCACTATTCACTTTTAGCTTTTCCCTTCCCCTG
>CAYMLN010000358.1:1770-3470 GCA_964391045.1 uncultured Saprospiraceae bacterium | reverse complement strand
GACAGTGCACCATAGCCACCGCCAAAGGGATCGATAAAGGTGTCACCGATGAAGAATGTCGGCGTCCAGTCTACGCTGAGGTTGACCGGGGCGTTGGCGAACTTGTAATCGAGGCCGAGTACGCCGTTGATGCCGAGAACGAATGAACCGTAATCACCGAAATCGTAGTTCCAGAATTGGGTGCTGGCGCCGCCGCCGACAAACCAGGCAAGGCCGTCAACATCACCGAGTTCGAAATGGTGCTGGTACATGGCCCCGATGGTGAAGTAGCCATAGCCGGAATAGCCGCGGAATCCGGCGTAAGCTTCGATTGCACCGGGATCCGTGATGAACGTCTTGAACGAGACGGACAGCGGGTAGCCGAAGCGAAGACCGAGGGCCATGTTGTAATCCTGGACCTGTGCTTTTGCTTCATTCGCAAAGGCCAGGGCACAAACAAGGGTGAAGAGCAGTGCAAGTTTTTTCATAGTTAGTATTCATTTAAGGTTTTACGAAAAGCTGGGCTTTTTGGCGGCTGAAATATAGCGATATTTTACCATGTGCCTCTTGACCGCAATAAAAATTGAGGCATCGGTCAATGTCGCCGAGCGTGCGCAGCCAGCATGATCCACCCGAGGATAAACGACACGCCACCCAGCGGCGTGACGGGCCCCAGGATGCCTTTCGGAATGCCGGTCAGGTCGGCCGTCGAAAGCAGCGCAATGGAGCCTGTAAACAGGAGGATGCCGGTCATGAAGAAAATGCCGGAAAGGCGAAGGGTCTTCGAGTCGGTGCCGGCGCGACCGTGCCCCGCGACGGCTGCGCTGGCGAGGACATGCACGAAGAGGTACAACACGCCCGTGCGCAGCGATTCGAGCTGGGCGGGTTCCAGGCGTGCCTTGAGGGCATGCGCACCGAAGGCGCCGAGGATGACGCCGGCAGCGCCGGTCACGGCGGCCCAGAACAGGAGTCGGGAGTAAAATGGATTATGCATCGAGGGTCCAGTTGATTTCAGGTTCGCCGCGCCCGTGCAGGATGCGGTTGACGGAAGAAAAATGCCCGCATCCCATGAAGGCATCGCGCGCGAGCGGGGAGGGATGCGCGGCTTCCAGCACCGTATGCCGCGAGGCATCGATGAGGTCTCTCTTGGAGCGAGCGTAATTGCCCCACAGGAGAAAGAAGAGTCCGGAGCGGTGCAGGTTGAGCTGCCGGATGACTTCGTCGGTAAACAACTGCCATCCGATGCGGCTGTGCGACCCGGCCTGGTTCTTTTCAACCGTGAGGATCGCATTGAGCAGGAAGACGCCCTGCCGCGTCCAGGCCGACAGGTCGCCATGGCCTGGCGGGGGAATGCCCAGGTCGCGCTGCAATTCGCGATAGATGTTGCGCAGCGAGGCCGGGATGGCGACGCCGCGGGGAACGGAGAAGCACAGGCCCATGGCTTGTCCGGGTCCGTGATACGGGTCCTGGCCGATGATGACCACGCGCACCTCATCAAACGGTGTGCTATTGAAGGCGTTGAAGATGAGCGGCCCCGGCGGGTAGATCGTCTTTCCTTCCTGCCGGGCCTCGACAAGGAAGGACTTGATCTGCCCGAAATAAGGCTTCGCGAATTCGCCAGCGAGGCGCTCCTTCCACGAGGGATGGATTTGTATGGTTGCCGGGTCGGTTTGTGCGAATGCCAAGATTGCGGGCAGGATTGTGCGACTCCACCAGGGTTC
>CAYMLN010000358.1:0-1760 GCA_964391045.1 uncultured Saprospiraceae bacterium | reverse complement strand
CTATCCGATTGAGCTATGGAGCCGGGTCAACGGTTCAAAGATATCACGGGCCGGGAAGTTCGGCAGATGCGGGAGAAGAAGGCGAACCGATCAGGACTTGGCCTTGAAGTCCTCCCATTTCGTCGACTTGTAGTGATCCTCCGCCGCGAAGCGAAGTTCCTTCATCAGCGTCGGGGCATCCATGTAGCCCGGGGAGATGAGGATGCGCGCGAATTCGGGATCCAGGAGGACATACGTGGGGTAGGAGAGTTGCCCGTCGAGCAGGTCGTAGGCCAGCTTGTTCACCCCGTCGCGACCACCTGGATACCACTTGAATTCCTGCCCGTTCCACTGGATGCTCTCCTTCTGCTCGGCATTCAGCTTGATCGCGTAGAAGTGCTCGTTGATATACTTGACGACGCCGGGATCCATGAAGGTGGTGGCGTCCATCTTCTTGCACCAGCCGCACCAGTTCGTGTAGACGTCGACAAATAGTTTCTTCGGCTTCACGGCATTCGCCGCCGCGGCGTCCTCCCAACTCATCCAGCGGATCTCCTGGGCGGAGGCCAGCAGGCCGAAAAAGAGCAAGGAGACGGATAAACAATACGCGCGGAAAGCCATTATATTACCGGTTAAGGCCCGAAGATATGGAGAAACTGGTAGTGGGTATTGGCGGTTCCAGCGGGGCGATCTACGCCCGGCTCTTGCTCGACCGGCTGTCCGGCCTTCGCGCGCAGCTCGGCGACGTGGGGATCGTGGCGAGCCCGAATGCGCTGACCAACTGGTCGCTCGAGATCCGCGACCGCACGATCGAGAGTTACGGGTTCAAGGTGTATGATCCGCGCGATTTTCATGCGCCCTTTGCCAGCGGATCCGCCCGCTACGGGACGATGATCGTGTGTCCGTGCTCGATGGGCACGCTGGCGCGCATGGCGAACGGCTTTTCGGACGACTTGATGACGCGGGCCGCGGATGTCATGCTCAAGGAGCGTCGCCGGCTCATCGTCGTGCCGCGCGAGACCCCGTTGAGCCTCCTCCACATCGACAACATGCGGCGGCTGACCGAGGCGGGCGGGATCATCTGCCCGGCTGTTCCTTCTTTTTACAGCGGCCCCCAAACCATCGAGGCGCTCTGCATGACCGTGGTCGACCGCGTCCTCGATCTCGCGGGCCTGTATATCGACACGTACCGGTGGGGAGGGGAAGAGTAGCCCCGACAGGGATCGAACCTGTATCAAAAGTTTAGGAAACTTCTATTCTATCCATTGAACTACGGGGCCCGGTGGCGCAAATATAAGCGGACGACGCGGCTCGGTCTCTGCCCGCGCGTGATCCCGCGTGAACGGGCTTGATTCACACCTCGTTAACAGCGTCCGATACATCGCCAACATTTCGGATATGTGTTCTTCGCCTACATTTGCACGACCTTATAACCCGCAATCTCTACTAAAACAGACTTGGACATGAATCTCATGAAGAATCTCTTCGGCGCCGCCCTCCTCGTCCTTTCCATGGCGATGACGGCCTGCCAGGGCGGTGCGGACGATGCCCGCGAACAGGCCCGTGAAAACCTCGCCGGCACGGATGCTGCCGCTACTGCCGAAGGACAGGCTTCCCTGCAATCCCAACCCACCCAGGTGAACGCTGAAGCCGCCGCTCCCACCGGACCGACGACGGTCATGCAATTTGAACAGACCGACTACGACTTCGGCACCGTGAAGGAAGGCGAGAAGGTAAAGCACACATACAAGTTCAAGAATACGGGCAACGAACCGCTCGTG
>CAYMLN010000357.1:0-3473 GCA_964391045.1 uncultured Saprospiraceae bacterium | reverse complement strand
CATCTACGGCGACCTGGACGTCTCGGTCCTCGACGAGTTGCCGCCCGGCCGCAAGCCCGTCAAGACCGAGCAACGCACCGAGGCCCACCGTACGCGCGTGATGGAATTCGTGCGATCCGAAATTCGGAAGGGCCGCCAGGTCTATGCGATCTATCCGCTCATCGAGGAGTCGGAGAAACTCGACCTCGAGAACCTGCAGGACGGGTATGAGCGGATGCTCACCTATTTCCCGCGGCCCGATTACCAGATCTCCGTTGTACACGGCCGCATGAAGGCGGAAGAAAAGGAAGCGGAGATGAACCGCTTCAAGGAAGGCAAGACCCAGATCATGGTCTCGACGACCGTCATCGAAGTTGGCGTCAACGTGCCGAACGCCTCGGTCATGATCATCGAGAATGCGGAGCGGTTTGGCCTGTCGCAACTGCACCAGCTGCGTGGGCGCGTGGGCCGCGGCGCGGACCAGTCCTACTGCATCCTGATGACCAGCTACAAGATCTCGAAGACGGCGCGCGAACGCCTCGACGTGATCTGCGGCACCAACGACGGCTTCGCGATCGCGGAGGCCGACCTGAAGCTGCGCGGACCCGGCGACATCGCGGGCACGCGGCAAAGCGGCGCGTACGAATTCAAGGCCGCCAACCTCGTCGAGGACCAGGCCATCCTCAAGACCGCGCGGACATGTGCGGAAAACCTGCTCCTGGCCGATCCCGGGCTGCGCCTTGCGGACAACGAGCCAATTCGTCGATACTTGTCGACGGAATTCCGCTACAAGTCCGACTGGACGAGGATATCCTGACGTTCATCCATCGACGCCGGGCCGATACCCATCGAAAATCGGCGGGCGAAGAACGGCAGAAGGACTACCTTTCCAAAACAATCGAATCCAACAGCAGCGCACATGCGACCCAAGTACAAAGTCACCGGCTGTGCCCGGTTCTTCATCTTCTTCCTCTTCTTCGCCCCGGCTGTCTTCTTCGGTGCGGCGTACGCGCGCGGCGAGAACGGCGTGCAGATCATCAAGGACTTCATCGGCGGGCTGACCGGCCGGTCGGACGACAACGAACGCGCCCCGCGGCAGGACACCAAGCCTGCCGATGAGACTTCGGCCGCGCTGCGCAAGGAACTGGACCAACTCCGCGAAGAGAACCGCGCGCTCAAGGAGAAAGTCGCGGAGCAGCAAATGGAGTTGGACAAGCTGCGCAAGGCCCAGCAATGAACCGGGCCCGTCGGCGCGCGAAAAATCGCTTTCTTTGCGCCGTCATTCAACAAATCCTTCCCTTGTCATGATCAGGATCCTCGCCAACGACGGCATCGACGAGACCGGAAAAGCCATGCTGGAAAAAGCCGGCATCGAGGTCGTGGACACGCACTATGACGCCGAGGCCCTCCCCGGCATCCTGGCCACCTTCGACGGGATCACCGTGCGCAGCGCGACGCAAGTGCGCCAGCCCCTGATCGACGCCTGCCCAAACCTCAAGCTCATTGGGCGCGGAGGCGTAGGCATGGACAACATCGACGTCAAGTACGCCATCGAAAAGGGCATCGCCGTGTACAACACCCCGGCCGCATCCTCGCGCTCGGTCGCCGAGCTCGTCTTTGCGCACGCCTTCACGCTGTCCCGCCAGATGCACCTGGCCAACCGCGAAATGCCGGTGCGTGGACAGACCGATTTCGGCAAGCTCAAGAAGACCTGCAGCACCGGCTTCGAACTCCTCGGTAAGACGATCGGGATCATCGGCTTCGGCCGCATCGGCCAGGAAGTGGCGCGCATGGCCATCGGCCTGGGCATGGACGTGATCGCCGTGGATCCCTATGTCGCGGAGGCCACCATCGAATTCCACCTCCCCGGCGGCCATACGGCGCCTGTGACCATCAAGACGGTGGAGCTGGACAAGCTGCTTGCCGCGTCGGACGTGATCAGCGTCCACATCCCGAAGGCGGACAAGCCGCTCATCGGGCCGTCGAACCTGGACAAGCTAAAGAAAGGCGTCCTGCTGATCAATACGGCACGGGGCGGCGTGTTCGACGAAGACACGATCCTCGCCGGACTGGCCTCCGGTCGCATCGGCGGCGCGGGCCTCGACGTCTTCACCGGCGAACCGACCCCGCGGCAAGACCTGCTCACGCATCCGGCCATCTCGGTCAGCCCGCACGTCGGCGGATCGACCGTCGAGGCACAGAAGAATGTCGGCGTCGAACTGGCCAACTACATCATCGGCCATTTCAACCGGTAATTTCGCTTAAAGGCTGTAGCCCTCCTCGCCGGAGGACAGCATATGCCTGTGATTGGCGCGCAGGGTATCGAGCCATTCGCCTTCATCCAACAGGAATGATCCAAGCGTGCGCATGTGCGGCGTATCCTGCTGGCAGTCGATGCAGGTGATCCCCAGGTCGTGCAGCCGGGCCGCGAGGGTGATGAATCCGGCCTTCGACGCATTCGGTACGCGGGAGAACATGCTTTCCCCAAAGAACATCTGCCCCATGCCGATGCCGTACAGGCCTCCGACGAGTTCGTCCGAGGCCGTGTCCCACACCTCGACGGAGTGGGCAAACCCATCTTCGTGCAAATACGTGTAGGCCTCGATCATCTCCTCCGTGATCCAGGTGCCTTCCTGGTCCGGCCGCGGAATCTTCGCGCATGCCCGAATGACTTCGGCGAAGGCGCGGTTGAAGGTGATCGTGAAACAGCCGCTGCGCAGGACCTTGCGCATCGATGTCGAGACATGCACCGCCTCCGGCCGGATGACGGGACGCGGCGCGGTCCACCACCATAATACGGGCTGGCCCGGCGAGAACCAGGGGAAGATGCCCCAACGGTAGGCCAGCAACAGCCTGTCCGGATCGAGGTCGAAGCCGTATGCGAGCAGACCGTCCGGCTCGCGCAGGACAGGATGGGGAAAGATCAGGGATTCGTCAAGCTGGAAAACGGGCATCGCGGCCGGTCACCGGCTGACCCGCTCATGTTCGATGATGGCGTTGAGGCCGCGGTCGCACAGCGCGTCCTTGAGCGGCTTGAGCACCTCGAAGGGGCCGACCTTCACGCTGGCGCGGCCTTTCGTGTGGATGATCCAGGCCAGTTGCTCGGACTGCTCGGACGTGTGGTTGAGGATGTCCATGAAACACTCGATCACCCACTCGAACGTGTTGAAGTCGTCATTGAGTACGAGGATCTCGGTGTGCTCGCCGGTGGAGGCTTCGTCGACGACAAGGAGTTCGTCAAGTTCGTATTCCGGGTTGGCCGCAGACATGGCGTGGAGGGTTTTGTGCGATAATCGGCAAAGATACTACGCCGTTGCCAATTGACGAAGGGCCGCCTGTGCCGCCGCCAGGTCGGGCAACTCGCCCGCATTCTCGAGGACCTCGCTGTGCCGCAGGATGCCCTCGGCATCGATGACAAAGACGGCGCGCTTCGCTACGCCCCGCATGCCGAGGGAGAACTCCGGATAGATCACGTCGTACGTGTTGATCACCTC
>CAYMLN010000356.1:0-3491 GCA_964391045.1 uncultured Saprospiraceae bacterium | reverse complement strand
AATGAGGGTTTCTTTCCTTCGACCTTATGGCCCCAAAACTGCCCGACCCACGCGGCGGCGAAGATGATGACGGCCCACAGGGCCAACTTACCCGGCGCGTAGCCGGCCTGCACGTAGAGCCATTGGATACCGAGCAGCATCAGGCCGCCGATCAGCACGAAACCGATCATGAGCGGCAGGGACAGCCTGGCATAATAAACCCAGGCGAACAACAGCAGCACGGCCGCCCAGTTCGTCAGCAGCGAACGCTCGCGAATGAACGGTACAGCGTACAAGAGCGCGAGCAGGCTGAACATGATCAGCGGGACGCAGATCCAGTGGACCATCTTGTTCGTCGGGTTCTGGTGGCTCTCCCCGTATTCGGCGAGCAGCCGGTCAATGGCGCGCATAAGCGGATGATTTGAAGAAAGATAATGAAGTCGCCGCATATGCCGTAACCGTCGCCGGATAATCCGGGGATGCGATATCTTGCCCAACGTGTACATGTTTCGCGCCTTTATCAGCCATATCCTGCGCGCCCGGCGATGGACGGCCTTCCACTCCCCCGCCCTTTTCCGGTTGTTCATGGAATGTGCCGGCGACAAGGCGCTTCCTCCACGGTCGCTGGAGATCGAGGCCGAACGTGCGCGCCTGAAGCAAAGCCGGGAGACGATCCAGCGCACCGATCACGGTGCGGGTTCGTCCGGCAGGGTGCAAAATGGCCTCGTGCCGGTCAGCCGTATCGCCCGCTCGGCCCTGAGTAATCCGTACCAGTGCCGCTTCATGGCCCGGCTGGCGGACCATCTGGGCCCATCCTCGATCCTCGAACTCGGCACCTCGCTCGGGATAAGCGCGGCCTACCTCGCCGCGGCCGCGCCCGGGGCCAGGGTCACCACCGTTGAAGGCGACCCGGCGGTTGCCGCGCATGCGAAGGCCGTATTTGATAATCTCGGCCTCTCCAACATTGACCTTCAGGTTAAGGTCTTCAAGGACTACATCCCTTCGTTGCCGATCGGCGAACAATTCGACCTGGTCTTCCTCGACGGACATCATGAAGGCACGGCCCTGACAGCCTATTTCGACGCGCTTCGGCCGCACATGCACGAACACACCGTGGTGATCGTAGACGACATCTATTGGTCGGCCGACATGACGGAAGGCTGGAAATCGCTTATCGAACGGCCCGGCGTCACCCAAAGTGTGGACGCCTTTCGCTTCGGCCTGCTGTTTTTCGACCCATCCTTCCGGGAACGCGAACACCACTGCATCCGGTTGCCGGTGCGGGCGTATTTCCCCTGACGGAGACCGGGTTACTCCTCGCTGATGATGGTCTTCGGGGTGGCCTGCAGGGGCTGCATCTGGAACCCGATCTTGTTGGCCTGCTGGTCGTCGTCGTCCAGGTCCTCCCACTGCGTCAGCTCGCGGATGAAATCCTCCATATGGCGGATGAGGAAGGGCGTCTTCAATTCTTCCGGCCGATAGATGGCCACCAGCCGAGGCGGCCGCGGCTCGCCAAATCCCTCGATGAACGGATACGCGATCATCACCTGCACCTTGCCGTTGAACAACTGCTGGTAGATCAGCGATCCGTTATGCTTGATCAGCGGCTTGTCGACCTTCTCGGAGATGATCTCCGAAATCCCGCTTTCCTCCGACCCCATGGACAACATCACATATTCCAGGTGCCTGACCTTGTCGGAGGTCTCCACCTTGCCCGACAAACCGGTCACCTCGAGCATCTTGTTCAGTTCGTCCATGATCATGGCCTTGAGATAACTCGTCCACCGCTCGCGGTACGTCCGCGTGTTCGCCAGGATCTGGTGGTAGCGCTGCACTTTGCCGATCAGGCCGTTGTAGTCGTCCATGCGAGATGTATGTATCCGTAAAGATAAGCGGCTTTGGGGGAGCTTCACCCTTTGATCGCCGTAGCTGAAGGCGAAGGTGATTCGCCGACCACACACGTATCTGCCGTGGTTGGGGTCCCCGCATTCTCTGCACACGCCTCTTTTAGCCACCGAAGCATTCAGCGCGGGAAAGGCTGAGCAGCGTAGGCGGCCGGCCTTTTGTGCAAACGCTTGTCGTGCCTGACGTCCTATGGGTTGGAATCCGGTCAGCCCACTGCAGTGATCGGACAAGGACATGGGCGCGCGAAATCAAGTCGCATGCGGACACGTACGACGGAGAGGATACTTGGTTAGGCGAGATTCCGGGAGATGCCTACGTTCGAATTCATTGGACGGACAAACCATCTTGAGCAAGACAGCCAAGGCGTTCAGCCCCCTTGCGCGCACCGCTTTCGCATCGGCAGCGAAATCCGAGGCACTTCGGATGCCCGATGATAACAACAACACGACATGTACCTCGTTTGCCCGAGCACACTTGGAAAATCGCCAAGGCTTTCGCATATTCATCACTGATATCGCCTTTCAAGCACAAATCACGCATTCGATCTCCGTACCTGTTCGCAATAGCTTTGGCCGGGTGCGTACGTGGACATCGGCTGACACTGGGAGTGCTTCAAACGTCCGCTGCGAAAACCGATCCCCGGAAGACCAAGACAAGGCAGTTCGAAGACATGCTACCCACACGTCTGGAAAGGTGCAGGATCGTTGCCAGAGATAAATCACTCCTGATGGCAAGAACAAGCCTTTTGATTTCCCTTTTGATCACCCTGGGCCATGCCCTGCTCCGGTCCCAGGATTACATCCGCTATTACAACCTCAGGAATGAGGCGGTGCATACCTATATGCACAACGAATTGAACAGAAGCGAGGAATTGCTTTCCGAGGCCATGCGGGAGGCTGACCCGCCGGGCAAGGACGCGTATCTGCTGGCCATCATCAGCGCCTGTTTGGGGAAAAAGGAAAACGCGCAAGTGTACCTGAAACTGGCCATCGCCAAGCAAGGTGTTCCGTCTGCCTGGCTGATCGAGGATTCCCCTGTTTTTCGTGCCGTCCTGGATTCCACTACGTATGATTCCCTGCTTGCATTCGTAAATGTTCAGTCGACATTCATCGAATTTGAACGCCGCAACAATCCGTTTGACCTTGCGCTTGAACGCTGGGCGGATACCTTGATCCAGGAAGATCAGCGCTACAGAAGCTTGTCCAATCCCGAAGCCTATGACCCGGTCATCCTGGACAGCCTGAGAAGGCATGCTGATCGGAAAACACAACATAAGCTGATGACGTATGTCCTTCGTCATGGCTGGCCAAAGCGATCAAGCGAACTCCTGACCACAATCCTCCTGCATTTCACCCCTGAAAACTATATAACCTACAAGGACTATATCCTGGAAGAGGTCAAAGCCGGCCGATTGGACCCCTATTGGTACGCATCGATGGTTGACCGGATGGAAGGACTGATCCACAACAACCCTTGTGTCTACGGCATTTGGGGCAATTGCGAGGCAAATACCGAGACCATCGTGAAAAACAGGCTCGAGATCGGTTTATCCCCTTACTGGAATGGCCCGTACCGAACCTATAAAAGACTGCAATGATCATGTCGTG
>CAYMLN010000355.1:0-3505 GCA_964391045.1 uncultured Saprospiraceae bacterium | reverse complement strand
ACCCGACGGGCATGAGCTGCAGGCCCTCGGTCCATCCGCGAATGACCTGGCTGAGCCCGAAACTGATCGACTTGCCGCGGTCGACGCTGCTGTCAAAGACCGTGCCGTCGATGAGCGTGCCGTGATAGTGCACATTCACCTTGTCGGTCGCCTTCGGCTTCGGTCCGTCGCCCTCCTTAATGACCTCATATTGCAGGCCACTGGGCAGGGAGACCACGCCGGGACGCTTTGCATTCTCGGCCAGGAAGGCCTCGCCGGCGAGCTTGTTCTTTTCGTATTGTTTCATCTTGATGCGTTGCGATCCCTTGCGCACGTTGTCTTCGCAGGCTGCCTGGTCGATGGCGAGCGCATCGCCCTTCATCAGCGCGGCGAAGCCCGCCTGGAAAAGATCGAGGTTGAGATCCGTGTATCCTTCGGTCTTCAGGCTGTTGGCCAGCATGACGCCGAGGCTGTAGGACAGGGTGTCGTCCGGCGTCTTCATGGATTGGGCCGTGACTGGGACTGTGCTCATGAGGTAGAGGGCTGTCGTGAGGGAAAGTGAAAGGAAATACTTCATGCGTTCTTGAGTGCGGCGTAGTGATGGAAATAATACGGGATAGTCTCGATCCCCTTGTGGAAGTTGAAAACCCCGTAGTGTTCATTGGGCGAGTGAATGTCGTCCGAGTCGAGGCCGAAGCCCATCAGCACGGTCTTGACGCCGAGCACGGACTCGAAGAGGGCCACGATCGGAATGCTGCCACCGGACCGCTGCGGCAGGGGATCCTTGCCGAAGGTCTGCTTCATGGCCAGGGCGGCCGCCTTGTACTCCACCGTATCGGTCGGCGTGACCGCGGGATGGCCGCCGTGATGCGGCGTGACCTTGACGCGCACCGACGGGGGGGCGATCTGTTGGAAATGGTCGGTGAAAATCTTCGTGATCTTGTCGGGATCCTGGTTGGGCACGAGGCGCATGCTGATCTTGGCATAGGCCTTCGACGGCAATACGGTCTTTGCCCCTTCACCGGTGTATCCGCCCCAGATGCCGTTGACGTCGAGCGTGGGCCGGATCGATGTCCGCTCCAGGGTCGTATACCCCTTCTCGCCCATGAGGTCGTTGACGTTCAATTCCTTCTTGTAGTCCGCCTCGTCAAAGGGCGCCATGTTCATCTGCCGGCGTTCGTCGTCGGACACGATCTCGACATCATCGTAGAAGCCCGGGATGGTGATGTGGCGATCATCGTCATGCATTGAGGCGATCATGCTGCAGAGCACATTCACGGGATTGGCCACCGCGCCGCCGTAGACGCCGGAGTGCAGGTCCTTGTTCGGCCCGGTCACTTCGACCTCGACATAACTCAGGCCGCGAAGGCCCGTGGTGATGGACGGCACATCGTTGGCAATGATGCTGGTATCGGACACGAGGATGACGTCGGCGCCGAGACGCGACTTGTAAGTGCGGCAGAATTCGCCGAGGTTGACGGATCCGACCTCTTCCTCGCCCTCGAACATGATCTTGACGTTGCACGGCAGGTTGCCCGTGGCGATCATGGCCTCCAGGGCCTTGACATGCATGTAGATCTGGCCCTTGTCATCGCAGGATCCCCGGGCCCAGATCTTCTCGTCCCGGATGACGGGCTCGAAGGGCGGCGACGTCCACAGGTCGAGCGGGTCAGGCGGCTGTACATCGTAATGCCCATAGACCAGGACAGTGGGCGCCGGTCCGGTGGCCGCCTTTTCGGCGAACACGATCGGATGGCCGTTGGTCGGGATGACCTCGACGGTATCCATGCCGATGCGGATTAGCTCATCTCTCAACCAATGTGCGGCGCGGAGCACGTCGTCCTTGTACCGGGTATCGGCGCTGATCGACGGGATGCGGAGGAAATCGAGGAGTTCCTCGAGGAACCTGTCCTTATGCTGGGAAATGTAGTTTTGAACGGCTTCCATGTCCTGATTGGTTTGTGGATTGACGAGATGATACGGGTATTCAAAAAGGACCCGAAAGGTAAGGATTCGCGATCGATTCATTCCGAACCGCAAAGGCCTTCGGGGGTTGCCCATGCCCCGAAGGAGAGGTTTGGACTATTTTAGCGGCTGAATACGCCATTCATGGAGATTCACCTTCGGTTCGTCCTGCTCTTGCCCGTCCTCGCCTTGCTGCCCATGCGTTTAGGCGCCCAACAGATCGTGGTCAATAACCAGGGCGAGCGGATCGTCGTCTTTTCGGATGGTTCCTGGCGCCTCATGACGCCTGCGGATTCGGTTTACCTGCAGAGGGATTCGGCTTCAATGCCATCGGATACCCGGATCGACAGCGCCGCTGGCGACGCACTTGAGCCGTGGCCGGCGCTGCTTCGCCGGATCGACAACGAATATGCTGCAGCACAGACTGCGTTCCGGCTGGCGACCAACCTCCAGTTCAAGGCTGCAGAAGCGAATCGGAATGCCAAGGAGAACGCTGCCCTCTTGTCGCCAGAGCAACTCCAGGGCTTCGAAGAGGCTTATGCAGCAAGTGTCGACCGGCTTGCGCGAGCCCGGAAACGCGAGAAAACGATCGCAGCGATCCAGGCAGATGCACAGCGGGTTTCCGGTGACATGCCCGGGCCGGGCAGCAAATCCTTCGAACGCCTGATGGCATCCTTGGCCGGTTACCTCGACACGTATGTGCCGGGCGCCCCACCCCTGCGTGAAACAGGGACCTCTGCAAAAAAGGAGATTGTGGCGAGCACCGGAAAAGAAGACGGAAGATCGACTGCCCGACGGACGTCCTGCGTACTGACCCGTGATGCGGTCGATCCGATGACCGGATTCCGGATGAGGGAAACAACCCAACAGCCATTGTTCTTTCATACGGATCCGGAATTGCGGCCCTTTTTCAAGAACAAGGACCTCATCACATGCCGGGCCAGCCTCGCCGGGAATGGCCCCTCCATCACCCTCACGCTCACCTTTGAGGTCGCGAGCGCCAACTCCCGTGCCAGTTTCGGCGGAATCGCCCAAGGGGCGCTGCTCAGGCTCAAGCTGATGGATGGCAGCCTCCTCACCCTGTACAACCAGGCCAACGACCATGGACGCATTGATGCATATTCCGGCCACACAATATTCACCGCACGCTATTCGATCGGCCGGGAGGAACTTCGCAACCTCGAACATGCCGAACTGGACAAGATCCGCGTCCTGTGGATCACCGGATACGAGGACTATGAGATCATCTACACCGATTGCATACGGGATCAACTCGCCTGCCTGGCGGCCGAATAATTCCAATCCAAACGACTGCGCCCCTATACCATGCTGGGACTGAAATTGCCGACCGACCCGCGATGGGTCAACCTGGCGGAAAAATCACTCGAGGAGATCCTGACCGACCACGCCTACTGCGAGCAGAAAGCGGCGACGTCATGTATTTCCCTGATCCAGGCCTATCCGGACCGCGAGGAACTCGTCGCCGAACTGGCGCCCATCGTCACCGAGGAATGGGGGCATTTCCGGCTTGTCCTGGCCGAGTTGCGCAAGCGGGGCCTGA
>CAYMLN010000354.1:2444-3509 GCA_964391045.1 uncultured Saprospiraceae bacterium | reverse complement strand
GCCTAATCGCGGGCTTCACGGTGCAGACCCTGTCCGGCGTCTGGCTGATGGCGACTAAGAGCTTCATGCCCTGCAGGTTGGTTGGATTCGGCCGCAAAGGTACCTAAATTTGACGTTCCGGACCGCCGGGAGGCCCCACACAACCTCCGCCGGCCCGCCTACTGTCCACGACCCTGATGAGCCGCATTGCCCAACTCGAAGATCTCTTTGCCGCCGACCCGGACGATCCCTTCCTGGCCTATGCCCTGGCCCAGGAATACATCACGGCCGGCCGGACGCTGGAAGGCCTCATGCTATTCGAGCGCCTGGTCAACGACCATCCGGACTATGTACCCACCTACTACCACTATGCCAGCGTGCTATACGGGTTGGGTAACCGGAACGAAGCCATCCGGCTGATCGAGAAAGGCATTACTAAGGGAACCGAAGCAGGCGACCATCACGCCGTTTCGGAAATGAAAGGCCTCCTTAACTTGTGGACGCTCGGCCTGGACGACGACGAGGACTAAATCAAAGCGGGATCGTGCCCTCGAAAACGCGGGCCACCGGTCCCGTCAACCAAACGTGCCGGAATCGCCCCTCCCCGATGGGCTCGAAATCGACGGCGAGGTTGCCGCCGCGCGCCTCGACCGCAAACCGGTCGCGCGCCTCGCGGGTATAGGCCGTTGCCGCCGCGGCAGCCGCCACAACCCCCGTCCCGCAAGCCAGTGTCTCGTTTTCGACCCCGCGCTCATACGTCCGGATAGCCAGGCTGCCCCGGTCCAGCAATTGCACGAAATTGACATTGATGCCGTCTGGATAAAACCGGCTGTCGTACCGGACAGCCTGCCCTTCGCGGACCACATCAACCGCCTCGACATCGTCGACGAAACGGACATAATGCGGCGACCCGGTAAACAGGACGAAGCTCCGGAGGTCGGCCTGCTCGATGCCGTCGATATCCTGCATCGAGATCCGCACGTGATCCGCGCTGATGCGCTCCCCGGCATGCCAGCCATCCGTGCCGAGGAAGCGGCAGCGTTCGCCGTACAAGCCGAGCTCCGCCCCGAAGGCCGCTCGATCGTC
>CAYMLN010000354.1:1406-2434 GCA_964391045.1 uncultured Saprospiraceae bacterium | reverse complement strand
TGCATCGCCCGCCGTTGCCGCAAAACGTGCTCACGCGTCCGTCGGAATTGTAGTAGCGCATGAAGAAGTCAGCACCTTCCGTCCCCGGATGCAGGAGCATCAGGCCGTCACCCCCGACGCCGAATTGCCGGTGGCAGGCCCGGGCGATCCACCGGGTCGAAAGCTTCTGCTCGATCGTCTGCGACCGGTCATCGATGAGGATGAAATCATTGCCGGCGCCGTGGTATTTGACAAACGGGATGTGGTGCATGGGCAGAGTAGCGTCTTGGTGCAAAGCTATGGATGTTCGGTTTAGGGGTTAGGGGTTAGGGGTTAGAGGTTAGGGGTTAGAGGTTAGGGTCTAGAGGTTAGCGGTCAGGGTAAATGCTCGGCATTTAAAAGGATCCTGCTCATCAAGATCCGTCAAATTTCTCACGGAGGCGCGGAGGGGCATGGCAGAGCGCAGAGGGCATAGAGCAGCGCAAACCCTACACGCTACCCTCTACCCTCTAAACTCTACACCCTAAACCATTTCCGCCTTAAACAAACCTTAATACCTTCCTGCCCGGAGGGGCACAACTTTCCCGGCGGCCCTGCAGTTATCCGTATATTCATCAAGGAATCCACCCGAACATGAAACGATCCCTTCCCTTCCTGATTACCGGGCTGTTGAGCGCCGGCCTGGCATTAGGCCTTTTCGCCCTCCTTTACGAGCCGCAGGTGATCGTACAGGAGGTTTCGCCCCGCAGCCTGCGGACAAATTACTCTCCGTTCGAGGAGTCCGGAACAGCCGTACCGGTGGGCATGCCCGACATGATACGGGCATCCAACCAGGCCAAGTCCGCCGTGGTCTATATCGAGGCCGTGCCGGAATCCACGGGGTATTTCACCCGCCGGAGCCAGGGTGGATCGACCGGGTCGGGCGTGATCATCTCGGCCAACGGCTATATCGCGACGAATCACCACGTGATCGAGGAAGTCGGCAAGATCAGCATCATGATGGATGACGGTCGAGAGTTTGAGGCGAAACTCATCGGCTCTGACAAGTC
>CAYMLN010000354.1:0-1396 GCA_964391045.1 uncultured Saprospiraceae bacterium | reverse complement strand
GTGACGACCTCCCGTACCTGACCTTCGGCGACAGCGACTCGCTCATGGTGGGCGAATGGGTCATTGCCATCGGCAATCCCTTCCGCCTCTATTCGACCGTCACGGCGGGCATCGTCAGCGCCAAGTCGCGCAACATCAACATCCTCGACGATTCGGGCATCGAGTCGTTTATCCAGACCGACGCAGCCGTCAATCCGGGCAACAGCGGCGGCGCCCTGGTCAACACCAAGGGTCAACTCATGGGGATCAACACGGCCATCATGACCTTCAGCGGGCAGTACGAAGGGTTCTCCTTCGCCATTCCGGCCAACCTGGCCCGTAAGGTACTCGAGGATCTTCGCGAGTTCGGCGCCGTCAAGCGCGGCTGGCTCGGCGTCGTGATCCGTCCCGTCGATAATGCGATCGCCAGTTCATCCGGCCTGGACGAGATCGCCGGCGTGCGCATCGAGGAGGTCAATCCCGGAAGCGCCGCTGCCAGCGCTGGGCTGAGCCCTGGCGATGTCGTGACGCATATCGACGGCATGAAGGTGACCAGTTCGCCCGACTTCATGGCCAAGGTCGGCCAGCACCGCCCCGGCGACGAGTTGAAGGTTGATTTCATCCGCAACAAGAAGAAACAACAAGCGCGTGTCCGCCTCAGCGAATCCCGCGGCCTGGTGAGCCAGGACGTCGCAACGGCCCCGGCCGGGGAGGTCTTGGCCGATATTGGCATGACCGTCCGTGATCTCTCCACAGCCGAGGCCGGCCGCCTACCCAAAGGCGGCGTGATCGTCGAATCGATCCGCGACAACAGCCGCGTCGCCAAGACGAATATGGAACGCAACTTCATTATCACCGAAGTCAACGGCGTACGCGTGAAGACCGCGAAAGAACTCCGGCACGAGATCAGCCGCGCCCGGACCGGGTTGTACCTGGAAGGGTACTATGAGCGGTTCCCGGGCGACTTCGCGTACACGCTCGACCTGAATTAAAAAAGGTTGGCCGCGGTCGGCGTCCTCGCCTGCCGCAGTAAAAATTGGCCGCGGTCGGCGTCCTCGCTTACCGCAGTAGAGGTTGGCCGCGGTCGGCGTCCTCGCCTACCGCAGTAGAGGTTGCCCGCGGTCGGCGTCCTCGCCTGCCGCAGTAGAGGTTGGCCGCGGTCGGCGTCCCGCCAACCGCAGTAGAATCCCGTTGGTTGGCGGGGACGCCAACTGGCCATCCCGTGGGGTGGTTGGCGGGGACGCCAACCACGGCAATTCGCGGCGGCGATACAGTACAATATGGCCGCGGTCGGCGTCCTCGCCTACCGCAGTAGAGGTTGGCCGCGGTCGGCGTCCCGCCAACCGCAGTAGAATCCCGTTGGTTGGCGGGGACGCCAACTGGCCATCCCGTGGGGTGGTTGGCGGGGACGCCAACC
>CAYMLN010000353.1:0-3520 GCA_964391045.1 uncultured Saprospiraceae bacterium | reverse complement strand
GCGGTCCCGGTCGGGTGCGATCGAGCGCGAGCTCAAGCTCGGCCTGCTCAACTCGTTGATCGCCGCGCAGCGGTCGATCTACGAGGGCGGGGGAGAGAAGAAGATCATCGTCGTGCCGTTGGTCATCGGCTACCATTGCGTCCTCGAGGCGCAGCCCCTGATCAACGGTTACCTGAAGATGAAAGGGGAGGAGAAGTACGTCAGCAGCGGCAAGCGGTTTATTCCCCTCCGCAACCTGCTGAGCTTCGCCTGGAAGTTCTTCGCCAAGTCCAGCGAGATCCACCTTTCGTTTGGCGAGCCCATAGACATCCTTGGCTACAAGCTCGACCGCGACTGCCGGAGTATTGACGAACGCGGACAGGAGGTCAACCTGCAGGAGTTCTTCTCGCTCCACGGGGAGATCCAGGCCAACCGCCAGCGGGAATCCGTCTACACGCGCAAACTGGCCGATGCCGTGGTCGGGAATTACGATCGTTATTACGTCGTGCTGACGAGTCACCTGGTCGCCTTTACCGCGTTCCAGCTGCTGCGCAAGATGCATCCGACGATGGACCTCTACGCCCTGCTCCGCCTGCCGGAGGACATGCTGCGGATCCCGATGCCGCTCTTCCGCGACGTACTCGAGACGTTCCGGGCCAAACTGAAAGAAATGGCAGGGGAGGGCCTGATCCAACTCCAGGAGGAAGTCATGGCGGGCACGATCGATGACATCATCCAGCACGGACTCAAGAACCTGGGCGCCTTCCATGCGGTCAAGCCGTTGCGCATCGGCGCGGACGGACAACTGCAGACGAGACACATCAAGCTGGTGTACTACTACCACAACCGGATGACCGGGTTCGAACTGGAAGACAAGATCCATTGGGACATGGACCGGATCCAACAGGCCGTGCGGCGCCAGCCGGCCACATCCGGCCAGGCCTGACCGCATGCACTTTATCATCCTTGACCTTGAACTGACCTGCTGGTCGGGCCATGCGATGGACCGTCAGCAGGAGATCATCGAGATCGGCGCCTACCGGGTCAGCGGCTATGGCGAATGGGTCGACAAGTTCCACGCCTACGTGAAGCCGCTGACGCATCCGCGCCTTTCCACCTATTGCGTCGAACTGACCGGCATCCCGCAGGCCCGCATCGATGCGGCCAAGCATTTTCCCGATGCCTACGAGCGCATGGTCGACTGGCTGGAGGATGTCGATACGTCGCAGGTCTTCTGCACCTGGGGGGCCAAGGATATTCCGGCGCTGGTCTCGGAATGCCGGCGGTTCCGGCTGGAGCCGGATGTCTTCTCGCCGGCCATCAACCTGAAAGAACAATTTGCCCGCTTTCATCGGCTGGGCAAGCCGGCCGGCCTGGTCAAGGCGCTGGAGATGACGGGCCTCGAGTTTGAAGGCGACCACCATCGCGCACTCGACGATGCGTACAACACGGCCCTGCTTTTCCTGCGACACCTCGACCGCTGGGCCTACTGAGCCGGCCGCCGGTCGAAGATTACCGGGTCTTGGTAGACGTTTCCCGCGCATTCGCGGCCTTTGCCGGCGAACAGCCGTCATTCCCCCGTTATTTGTCGAAAGGAACACGATTTGAAACAGGAATAGTGTTTTTTCATACTTATCTGGTCTTTTGTTGAAGGAAGCTGATTCGTCAGCTTCCTTTTTTGCTTTCGGGGGCGCGTATCTTTGTCGCCATGCGCGACGAGATCCAGGTGAATGAACTCCTTGCCCGCCTTCGGGAGGTGCCGGTGCTGGATGTGCGCGCACCCGGCGAATACAAGGCCGGCCACATTCCGGGTGCCTTCAATCTTCCCCTCTTTGATGATGTCGAACGGGCGAGGGTAGGGACTTCTTATAAGCAGCAGTCGCCCGAGGAAGCCATGTTGCTTGGCCTGGAGCTCGCCGGTACCCATATGCGCGATTATGTCGAGAAAGCCCGGGCGTTGCTGGGGACGGACACAAGAGAAGTCGTCCTGCATTGCTGGCGCGGCGGCAAGCGAAGCGAAGCCATGGCCTGGCTGCTTCGGTTTGCCGGCTTCTCCGTTCGACGCCTGCGGGGCGGATACAAGGTTTACCGGCAAACTGCGCACGAGTTCTTTGATGCTCGTGTATTCACGTTCAATATCGTCGGCGGGTGCACCGGGGCCGGCAAGACGGAAGTCCTGCAGGTGTTGGCAGAGATGGGTGAGCAAGTCATCGACCTCGAGGGCATGGCCAATCACAAGGGGAGTGCGTTCGGCAGTATCGGGGAGCAGCCCCAGCCGACCAACGAACAATTCGAGAACGAGCTCTTCCTGCGCTTGCGTGTGCTTGATCCATCCCGGCCGGTATGGCTGGAGAATGAATCCAAGAATGTCGGCCGGGTCTATTTGCCGGAAGCGTTCTGGCGCCAGATGCGCGATTCCGTCCTTTATTCGATTGAGGTCGATCCGGCCGTTCGCCTGGAACGCGTCATCGGTTATTATGCCGGCGAAGGGCATACAGCTGCATTGCTCGAGGCGTTCGGCAAGATCAAGAAGCGGCTCGGCGGATTGGAATACCAGCAGGCTGTGCAAGCCCTGGAAGCCGGGAATATCCGGGATGCCGCCCGCATCGCACTGGCGTATTATGACAAGTCCTATCTCTTCCAGCTCAGCCAATGGCCCGAGGACAGGGCCGTCAAGCTGGAGCACTGCGAGGATGTCCGGGAGACGGCCAACCGGCTGGTCACGGCCAGTCGGATCGTGTCATAAGGTACTATTTTACAGGATTTAACACAACACCAACTAAACCTTTACAGGATGACAACGCCTGCCGTTCAACTGACCCTCTACAGCCATGGCGCGGGCTGTGGCTGCAAGATCGCCCCGGGCGTGCTGGATGACATCCTGCGCAAGGCTGGGACCGCAGATGCCGATCCTCGATTACTGGTCGGCAATGCCGACCGGGATGATGCCGCGGTCATGGACCTGGGGGACGGCACGGCCATCGTCAGCACCACGGATTTCTTCATGCCCGTCGTCGACGATGCGCGGGACTTCGGCCGCATCGCCGCGGCCAATGCCATCAGCGATGTATATGCGATGGGTGGCACGCCCATGATGGCCGTCGCCATCCTCGGATGGCCTGTCAACATGCTTAGTCCTCAACTCGCCGCCGAGGTCATCCTCGGCGCGCAGGAGATCTGCCGCGAGGCGGGAATACCCCTGGCCGGCGGACATAGCATCGATGCGCCGGAGCCGCTCTTTGGTTTGGCTGTGACCGGCCGCGTGGCGATCGACCATATCCGGAAGAACGGGGGAGCGCGACCTGGGGATCTTCTCCTGCTGACGAAACCCATTGGACTCGGCATCCTGACAACCGCTCAGAAAATGATGCGACTCCGCGAGGAGGACGCCCGGCGTGCTGTCGAGGTGATGACCGCGCTCAACAAGCCCGGCGAAGCGCTGGGGCGCCTTGAGGGTGTGCATGCCATGACAGATGTGACCGGATTTGGCCTGGCAGGCCATCTGCTGGAGATGTGCAAGGCCTCGGGGATCGGCGCGGAG
>CAYMLN010000352.1:0-3525 GCA_964391045.1 uncultured Saprospiraceae bacterium | reverse complement strand
CCTCGGCAAGTACATGTTCGCCTTCAGCGTATTCTGGACCTATCTCTGGTTTTCCCAGTATATGCTCATCTGGTATGGCAACGTGCCGGAGGAGACGATCTATTTCCATACCCGTCTCCACGAGTATCCGGTCCTCTTCTATGCCAACGTGCTGATGAACTTCGTGCTACCGTTCCTCGTGCTGCTGCGCAACGACACGAAGCGCAAGTACGGGACGCTGCTGATCATCGCCGGCGTACTCGTCTTCAGCCACTGGCTCGACTTCTTCCTCATGCTCAAGCCGGGGATCCTGCACACCGCCCATGAGCTTGCCGCGCATGGCGCCGACCATACCGGCGGCCATCACGGGGGCTTTACCCCGGGCTTCACGTTGCCGGGCTTCCTGGAATTGGGCACGTTCGTCGGATTCCTCGGGTTGTTCTTTTACGTGGCGTTCAACCGCCTCGAGAAGGCCAGCCTGGTGCCCGTTCGCGATCCTTACCTGATGGAAAGTGTTTCACACCATACCTGATCGGCCTCGCCTGACCGCTGACTATCCAATGACGTTGTTAACCGGAATTATCCATTCATGACTGCCCTGATCATTTTCCTGTCCCTCGTGCTGCTGGTGATCGTCATCATGCAGATCAGCAAGCTCACGGACCTCTATGCCCGGATCCGCGGGGAAGAAGAAGTCGAGGAACGCATGAACCGGAGCCAAGCCCGGGGCATGCTGCTGTTCCTGGTCGGCTTCCTCGCCCTGACGATCCTCTCGGCCACCTGGTGGAAGAACTATATGCTCGGCTACGGCCCGCATGGCGCTGCCTCCGCACATGGGGGGACGCTGGACTCCCTCTTCAACTGGACGCTCTTTTTCACCGGGGTGGTCTTCATCCTGACGCACATCGGCCTGTTCTATTTCGCCTGGAAGTACAAGAAGCAAAAAGGGTCGAAAGGGGTTCACGTGTCGCACAATGACACCCTCGAGATCGTCTGGTCGGCTATTCCCGCCGTCGTCATGACCTTCCTGGTGGTCAAGGGACTCCTGGCCTGGAACAAGACCATGGCCGACGTCAAGGAAGGCGAGGACTACGTCGAGATCGAGGCCACGGGATACCAGTTTGCCTGGCATCTGCGCTATCCCGGTCCGGACGGGCTTCTGGGGACGCGCGACTACAAGAAGATCACCGCCGAGAATCCGCTCGGCCAGGACTGGACCGACGCCAAGAACTGGGACGATATCCATCCGGATGAGATCGTGCTGCCGGTCAACAAGAAAGTGCGCGTCCGCATCACGGCACGCGACGTCCTGCACAACTTCTACCTGCCGCACTTCCGCGTGAAGATGGACGCCGTCCCGGGCCTGCCGACGTACTTCGTGTTCACACCGACCAAGACGACGGAAGAGTATCGCAACGAACTCCGGAACTATCCCGAGTACAACAAGCCCAAGGATCCCACGGATCCGGAGAGCAAGATGCTGTGGGAGGAATTCAATTATGAGCTGGCCTGCGCGGAGCTCTGCGGGCGCAGCCACTACAGCATGCGCCGGATCGTCCGGATCGTCTCCGAGGACGAGTACAACGCCTGGCTGGCCAAGCAACAGTCGTACTACCTGAGCAGCGTGCGGGGCAAGGACGCTGACCCGAACAAAGGCAAGCTACTCGATATCGAGATCAAGTCGAACCGGGAAGCCCTGTTTACCACCGTCGAGCAGACGCTCGCCGATACGGCCGGCGTCGGCAAGGCCATCCGCCTGGATTTCGTTCAATTCGCCACCGGCGCCAACACGCTGACCGAGGATTCCCGGCACCAGATCGCCGACCTGGCCGAGATCCTGAAGAAGTATCCCCAGTTGCGAATCGAGGTTGGCGGGCACACCGACAACGTCGGGGATGCCGCAGCCAACGTAACGCTTTCGCAGGATCGCGCCAATGTCGTCCGTGACGCCCTGGTGGCCAACGGCATCGACGGCGCCCGCCTGGTCGCCGCCGGCTACGGCTCCAGCCGACCGACGGAGACCAACGATACCGAAGAGGGGCGCGCGAAAAACCGCCGCACGGAATTCAAGATCATTCGCAAATAACAACGTAACCGGTTAACGATATGTCCGCTTCACATCAACAGGAGACTGATGTCCTGATCCGCGAGCAGGGTTATGATGATCACTTTCACGAGCATCACCACGGGGATAAGTACCAGTCCAATTTCATCACCCATTATATCTTCAGCCAGGACCACAAGGTGATCGCTCGCCAGTTCCTGATCACGGGGATCTTCTGGGCGATCATCGGCGCCGGGATGAGCATCATCTTCCGGCTCCAGCTCGGTTTCCCGGACGACAGCCTCGCCTGGTTGAAGCCCCTGCTCGGCAAGTGGATCACGGTCAACGAGGCCGGCGTCGGCGCGCTGAACCCGGAGTTCTACTACGCGCTGGTCACCATGCACGGGACGATCATCGTCTTCTTTGTATTGACGGCCGGATTGAGCGGAACGTTCGCCAACCTGCTGATCCCGTATCAGCTGGGGGCCCGCGATATGGCCTCTCCATTCCTCAACATGTTGTCCTACTGGTTCTTCTTCCTCGCCAGTGTGGTCATGTTCATCTCGCTCTTCCTGAGCACGGGTCCGTTCTCCGGCGGATGGACGGCCTATCCGCCGCTCAGCGCGCTGCCGGAGGCCAGCAGCGGCTCCGGCGCCGGGATGACCTTGTGGCTGGTCAGTCTCACCTTCTTCGTCGTATCGGTACTGCTCGGCGGGATCAACTACATCACGACGGTCCTCAACCTGCGCACGAAGGGAATGAGCCTCTGGCGGATGCCCCTCACGGTTTGGGCGCTCCTCGTCACCGCCATCCTCGGCCTGCTGTCGTTCCCGGTCCTCGTGTCGGGCTTCTTCCTCCTGATGTTTGACCGCGGCTTCGGCACGAGCTTCTACCTGAGCGAGATCTTTGTCAACGGGCAGGCCCTGGAGAATGTGGGCGGCAGTCCCATCCTCTACCAGCACTTGTTCTGGTTCCTCGGCCACCCGGAAGTTTACATCATCATCCTCCCGGCGATGGGCCTGGTGAGCGAGGTGCTCGCCGTCCATGCCCGCAAGCCGATCTTCGGCTACAAGGCGATGGTCTTCTCGATGCTCGCGATCGGCTTCCTGTCCTTCATCGTGTGGGCGCACCACATGTTCATGTCGGGCGTGAACCCGTTCATCTCCAACTTCTTCGTCATCTTCACGCTCATTATCGCGGTGCCGTCCGCGGTGAAGGTGTTCAACTGGATCTCGACGCTCTACAAGGGGAACATCCGCTTCACCTCCGCCATGTTGTTTGCCATCGGCTTCGTGTCGATGTTCATCTCCGGCGGTCTCACCGGGATCTTCCTGGGCAATTCGGCGATCGACATCCAGCTCCACGATACATACTTCGTCGTGGCCCACTTCCACATCGTGATGGGCGTCGCCGCGTTCTTCGGCATGTTCGCCGGCGTGTATCACTGGTTCCCCCGCATGTTCGGCCGCTTCCTCAATGAGACGATGGGCCGCATACACTTC
>CAYMLN010000351.1:0-3530 GCA_964391045.1 uncultured Saprospiraceae bacterium | reverse complement strand
GCCATGACCGCAAGGCCGTGGGATCGTATCAAACTCACCGTTTTCGCGAGCACTCAGCGACAGGATGCGAACGGGATACCGGATCCGACAGCTGTCCCGGGCGAGCCAGACCTGCGCGGCATCACCAGCCTGCAAACCTCGGGACTCCATCGCACGGCGGCCGAACTGGCCGACAAGGACGTCGTCCGTGCGGCGCGTTTCGGTTGCCGCATCGGCTATGCCGGAAAGCGCTGCGGATTTGGCTTGAATGCCCTGCATACGCGCTTCGGCCATCCGTTGATGCCCCGCGAGGAATTGTACAATCGGTTTGACTTCAGGGGTAGTGCCTTGAATCAACTCAGCATCGACTACGGCTTCTTCCTTGGCGGCGTCCACCTCTTCGGTGAATCGGCCATCAGCGGCAACGGCGGGCATGCGCACCTTCATGGCCTGCTCGCGTCCCCGCACCGGCGGATCAACCTGGCGCTCGTGCTCCGACACTATGCGCGCAATTATCACGCCCTGACCGCTAACGCATTCGGCGAGAATGCCCTCCCCCGCAACGAGCGCGGCATCTACACCGGCCTGCAGGTGATGCCCGCGCCACGCTGGCGCATCGACCTGTACCATGACCTGTGGCGGCATCCCTGGCTGCGGTTCAACGTCGATGCCCCGACCGAGGGACAGGAAACCTTCCTTCGCATGAGCTACACGATACGCCGCCGTATGGAACTCTTCGGACAATGCCGGTTCCGACAGACCGCTGTGAATGACCGGTCAGCCGACGAACCCAACGCCCGCGTCATCCCGCAATCGAGCGCGCAATTCCGGCTCCAGCTCAACCAAAACCTCGGCCGCGGGGTACAATTCCGGACCCGCCTGGCGTGGACCACATACCGCCGGTCGGGCTTCACCTCATCCGGCCTGCTGGTCGCCCAGGACATCCTGGTCGACCCGATCGGTTCACCCTGGTCAGGCACGGCGCGCCTCGCACTCTTCGACACGGACGATTACGACGCCCGGATCTACGCCTACGAAAACGACCTGATCTACTACTACGCCATCCCCGCTTACAGCGACAAAGGCACACGGTATTACGTCACGCTGCGCTACAAGGGTATCCGTCACCTGACGCTTGAATGCAAGATCGCTGAAACGCTGTATCGCAACCTCACGGAGATCGGCTCGGGCCAGGACCGGATCGCCGGCAACCGGCGAACGGAGATCAGGATGCAAGTGATCTACCGGAGATGATCCAGCATTGCATGCACATGCCCTTCGCGTGATCAAACGATCACATTTGCCTTGACGCAGAAGTGCCACATGCAGAGACAGGCATTTCGCCCGGCCAGGCTCAATACGATTGCCGGAAATCCGGATATAGGAGATACTTCTTCCGCAATGCGTTGAACGCCGCCAGCCCCGGGCGCCATGCCTCGCGGATCTGGGCCTCCGACAAGCCGGCTTCCAGTTGCCGCCTGAAGGCCGGTCCGCCGGCGAGGCGATCGAATGATGACGCCTTAAAAAACGTCTCAACAGGCATCATGTGATACGCCTTCAGCAATACGGAGAGATCCATGCGCTTGTTGGCAAACAACGAGTCGACCGATGCGGCGGACAAGTCAAGGCCATAACAGGCCTTGCCCTTCCAGGGCGGTTGCATCGCGCCCGGCATCGGCTCCGGCGTGAACGCGAATGCACGATCAGGATAATCCGGATGCCCCACGACCTGGAACTGCCGGTCGGTGCCCCGGCCGACACTGAACGCCGTGCCTTCGAAGAAACACAGGCCGGGATACAGCAGCACCGAACGAAGGTTCGGGAGGTTGGGCGACGGCTTCACCGGCAGGTCGTAGCTGCGCGTATGATCATATCCCGTGCATGGGATGACCGTAAGCTCACATTTGCCTGTGATCCACCGCTCGCCGTTGATCATGCGGGCGAGCTCGCCCATGGTCAGGCCATAGACCACGGGGATCGGATGCATGCCGATAAACGACCGGTACGCCGTATCGAGCACCGGGCCGTCGATATAATGCCCGTTGGGATTCGGGCGGTCGAGGACGATGACGGGAATATTGTTTTCCGCGCCTGCTTCCATGATCAGGTGCAGCGTGCTGATGTACGTATAAAACCGCGCGCCGACATCCTGCATATCGAAGATGAGCACGTCGATGCCCGCGAGGTCGGTCGCAGCGGGTTTCTTCTTGTCGCCGTACAGGGAGACGACGGGAATGCCCGTGCGCGCGTCGAGTCCGTCCTTGACATGTTCGCCCGCATCCGCCTGTCCGCGGAGGCCATGCTCGGGCGCGAAGACCTTGACGACCCGCACGCCGCGGGTGAGGAGCGTATCGATGAGATGCGTGCGCCCGACGATGCTGGTCTGGTTGACCACCAGGGCCACGGCCCGTCCCTCGAGCATCGGCAGGTAGAGGTCCATCTGCCAGGCGCCCGGCCGGATCGCCGGCGGACCGTCAGCCGCCGCCGCGCGTGGCCGCTGGGCGGACACTTGACACATGACAAAAAACCCGGATATTAGGAGCCCCGCGAGATGAAGGAAGGCGCGGGAGCGCATGGGAAAAGAACGTCTGTACGCCATAGTGGATATCGAGACGACCGGAGGGCACGCCAAGCGCGATAAAATTACGGAAATCGCCATCGTGCTCCACAACGGCCGCGAGGTTGTCGACCAATACCAGACCCTGGTCAACCCGGAGCGGAGCATCCCGGGCTACATCGCCGACATGACCGGCATCACGGATGCCATGGTCGCCGACGCCCCGCTGTTCTACGAGGTCGCCAAGGATATTGTCCTCAAGACCGAGGGGGCCGTCTTCGTCGCCCATAATGCCCGGTTCGATTACGGCTTTCTCAAGGAGGAATTCGCCCGCCTCGGCTACGCCTATACGCGCAAGCAGCTCTGCACCGTGCGGCTAAGCCGCAAGCTCCTGCCGCAGCTCCGCTCGCACAGCCTGGATGCGCTGATCCGCCACTTCGGCCTCGACGTCAAGCACCGGCATCGCGCGATGGACGATGCGCTGGCCACGGCCGAGATCTTCCGCCGCATCACGCATGCGGGCGAGGCCGTCACCGCGGCGGACGACATCATCAACATGGGCATACGCGAAGCGCGGCTCCCGTCCAGTGTCTCGCTCGAGCAACTGCACAACCTGCCCGATGCGCCCGGCGTCTACTATTTCCACAATGCCGAAGGCCATGTCATCTATGTGGGCAAGAGCATCCAGATCCAGAAGCGGGTCATGCAGCATTTCGCCGAGATGAGCCAGAAGGCGACGAAGATGCAACAGCGCGTACACGACATCACGTACACGCTCACCGGCACCGACCTGATCGCCACGCTGCTTGAGAACAGCGAGATCAAGCGGCTGCAGCCCGAGATCAACCGCGCCCAGCGCCGGCGGACCTTTCCCTTCGCGATCTACTACTACTTCGACGAAGGCGGCTACCTGCAGATGAAGGTGCGGAAGAAGAACAAGGTGGAGGCGCATGGCACTGCCGCCATCCTGCACGAACTTCCCGATCACGACTCC
>CAYMLN010000350.1:0-3543 GCA_964391045.1 uncultured Saprospiraceae bacterium | reverse complement strand
TGTCCGCATTGCCCTCATCATCGACTTCCTGCCGGTCGACCTGAAGTTTCACGGCCGTCGCGCGTGGGCGCGAGATCTCGCTGCACAGGCCGGCGGCAGGCCGGTCGTGTTTACCGATTCGTACCAGAACGCATCCCAGTACGCCTTCTTTACGCGTCAACCGTCGACGAGCCTCAACAGCATTTACTTCAGGCGCAACCAGTTCGATCTCTGGCAATATGATACGGTCTTTGCCGGCCGGCCCGTCATGCTGCTCTCCCAGCCGTTCGACAGCCTCGCGCGTGAGCATGTCACGCCCGACGGAAAGAAACGCTATATCCGGATGCTGGAGTCCTTTGCGCCGGTCAACCGGGTGACCGCCCGATACGAGCTACCTGATACTATTGAATGGTTGCCAGGCGATACTGTGCGGTTCAAGGTGAAAGTGTCCAATCCCTATCGCCACGCCATTCCGCTGCGTGACCCCGAATGGCCGGTCAGGTTTTTCGGCGAGCTCTTCCCCTTCAAGCCGAAGGCCATACCGCTGCACATGGAGCCGGAATGGCCCGAGTTGCCCACAGGCCGTCCCGAACGACCGGCAGTACTGATGTTCACGGCCACGATGGTCGTGCCGGACCTGCCGCCAGGCGACTATCCGTTTGCCATCGGCATCTCCGCGGGGCCGGTGCAGGAGGCCTACAACAGCGCGCGCAGGAACGTGACGATCGGCCGGAAGGCGGATCGATAGTTAATCGATTCGGAAATACGCGGGCAGAATTACTTCGCCGCGTTGCGGTGGTCGGCGAGGAACTTCTCCAGGCCGCTGTCCGTGAGCGGATGCGGCAGGAGGCCGAGGATGGCCGAAAGCGGGGCGGTGATTACGTCCGCACCGGACTTCGCGGCGTCGACGATATGCCGGGCGTTGCGGATGGACGCGGCGAGGATGGCCGTGTCATACCCCTGGATCGCGTAGATCTCGGCGATCTCCTTGATGAGGGCCATGCCGTCCCAGTTGATGTCGTCGATGCGGCCGATAAACGGAGACAGGTAGGTGGCGCCGGCCTTGGCGGCCAGGATGGCCTGCCCAGCGGAGAACACCAGCGTGCAGTTCGTGCGGATGTCGTGGTCGGCAAACCAGTTGATCGCCTTCACGCCGTCCTTGATCATGGGCACCTTGACCACGATGTTGGGCGCGAGGTCGGCGAGGACCTTGCCCTCCTCGATCATGCCGTTGAAATCGGTCGCGATGACCTCGGCGCTGACGTCGCCGTCAACGATCTCGCAGATGGCGCGGTAATGGTTGTGGATGGCCTCGGTGCCGCTGATGCCTTCCTTGGCCATCAGGGACGGGTTGGTCGTGACGCCGTCGAGGATGCCGAAGGCTGCGGCTTCCCGGATCTGGTCGAGGTTGGCCGTATCGATGAAGAACTTCATGGTCGGGAGGATAAAAGTGAGTGAGAAATCATATCGCACCGCTCAACTTTCTACCCTTGCTGCATTTCTGCCCTGGGGGGATTTGAAAGGAGCTGGTCGTATGACTCCCACTCGGGCGCGAAGGTAACGCAAAATTCTATTCTTGTTCGTCCAGCGCCGAAATGAGGTCGTGATAGTTCCGCCACAGCGCCCGGTCGGGCAGCTCGGCGCGCAGGACGACGGGCACCTGCTGGACCGGGTGGACAAACTCCATCTGCCGGCAATGCAACAAGAGCGCGTTGGGGTCATTGATCGAGAGGCCGCCGTACTTGACGTCGCCCACGATGGGGGCGCCGACCAGCTTGAGGAGGACGCGCAGCTGGTGCGACTTCCCGGTGATCGGATGCAGGCGGACGAGCCAGTAGCGGCCGACCTGGCCGAGCGTCTTGTAGATCGTCCGGGCCTGGACGGCACCGTCGCGCTTTCCCTTGACCACCTCCACGATATTTCTGACCCGGTCCTTGTAGAGCCAGTTCTCGAGATCGGCCTCCATGGGATCCGGGCACTGGGCGGTCAGGGCGAGGTAGGTTTTCCGGACGAGTCGGTCAGTAAACAATTTCCGCATCCGCTCGAGGCCCTTGGACGTCTTGGCGAAGATCAGCGCGCCACTGACGGGCCGGTCGAGGCGGTGGCAGGCCGCCAGGTAGACCTCGCCGGGCTTGTTGTACCGCACCTTGATATATTCCTTGAGGATGTCCTCGAGGCTGCGGTCTCCCGTCTCGTCCGTGTGAACGAGCACCCCATTCGGCTTGTTAATGACGATGAGGTGGTTATCTTCATAGATGATCTCCAGGTCGATCATAACCGGTCAGAAAGTTAACGCATTCCATGGACGGCCAGCCGCTCACGCTCGGATTTTCCCCCTGCCCCAATGACACCTTCATGTTTGCCGCCCTGGTCAACGGGTGGATCGACACCGAAGGGCTTTCGTTCGATGTACGCCTCGAAGACGTGGAGACACTCAACGAGCTGGCGGCAGCGGCGATGCTGGATATCACCAAGCTGAGCTTCCACCGCGCCCTCGCGCTGGAGGAGACCTACGCCTTGCTCAATGCGGGGGCCGCGCTTGGCCGCGGTTGCGGGCCGCTCGTCATCGCCCGCACGCCCTTGCCCCGGGAAGACGTTATGCGCGGCCCGGTGGCCCTGCCGGGGGAATGGACCACGGCGCACCTGCTCTTCAAGCGCTATTACCCGGAGACGGCGCGGAAAGAATTCCATGTCTTCCACGTCATCGAAGACCTCGTGCTGCAGGGAAAGGTCGCCGCGGGTGTCATCATCCACGAAAACCGCTTCACCTACGCGTCGAAGGGCCTGGTCAGGATCGCCGACCTCGGCGAGGCCTGGGAGGCCGAGACCGGATTGCCGATCCCGCTCGGGGGCATCTTTGCCGCCCGTCGGCTGGGTGACGACCTGATTGGCCGGATCGACCGGGTCCTGCACCGAAGCATCGATTTCGCCTTCCGGCATCCCGACCGTGTCATGCCCTACGTCCGCTGCTATGCCCAGGAGATGGACGAGCAGGTCATGAAAAACCATATCGACCTGTACGTCAACTCCTTCTCCCTGGACCTCGGCGCGGAGGGCAAGGCGGCTGTCGAGCGGCTGAAGGCGGCGCGCTGACCGAGACCGGCTCGCCTTCACATCCCTCATTTTCACACAAAAACATATTAAAAAATAATTATCTATTTTTTTGATTAAAAAATAGGTCATTACATATTGCAACTAATCATAATATGTTTACATTTGCTGCATAAGTTTTGGTTTTTTAATGGATAATCGCAGTGGCCTGTGAAACGTCATGGGCCCCTTTTTCCGAATCTCCCCCGGCGCTACGGCGCAGACAGATAAGACGTGTGATCTTAGTTTTAGTTAACCTTGAGCCCACTCCCCGGAGCGGGCTTTTTTTTTGTCGTTTATCGAAGTTTATCAGGTTTATCAGGTTTATGCATCATTCGCTTCCCATGGTAGCTCTTCCCAAACTTGCCAAAATCACCCGAATCAAATGGAGTACCCTGGGCAGAACACCCTCATTCTGGCCGTTCTAACGATCTGTTCGTCCGGTCACACGCAGGAAAACCAATAAACATGATA
>CAYMLN010000349.1:0-3550 GCA_964391045.1 uncultured Saprospiraceae bacterium | reverse complement strand
GCGTCGCTTCGACAAGACGGACGGGGCATGCGTGAAGATCTTGCGCGACTGGACGATCATCGACTGGTGCCAGTACAACACGACCGAGGGCACGGGCATCTGGCGCTACACCCAGGTGGTCAAGATTACGTCCGATGCTACGGCGCAGTTCCCCGATTGCAATGACAGCATCCGGGTGTACTGTACACTCGATCCCGAAGTGATGGAGGTGGTCGATCCGGCGTTCCAGACGACCTGCTTCGTACATCTCAACATCGAGAAGCAGATCGAGGACATTTGCTCGGAAGTCGTGACCTACGACGTCAAGATCTATCCGCCGAACAGCGCCAGCGGGATCGTGGCTGTCAGCCCGACCCAGGTCGCCCGCAACGACGACGGCACGTATGACCTCGTCATGAATACGGCCCAGAGCCCGGACCTGAGCCTGCGCCTCTACGGGCTCGAGTACAGCAGCCTGTCGAATCCCCAGCAGCACTACAAGGTCCTGTGGACCGTATGGGACGGATGCGGCAACGTATCCACCTGCGAGGACAGGATTCGCCTCGAGGACTGCAAGGCCCCGACACCGGTATGCATCAATGGCCTGAGCACCGTGCCGATGCCTTCGTCCGGGACGGTCACCATCTGGGCCAAGGATTTCAACGCGAGCAGCTATGACAACTGCACGCCGGCCGGACAACTCCGGTACTCCTTCTCCGGCACGGAGTACCAACCCAGCCGGACATTTACCTGCGACGACATCCTCGCGCTGGGTATCCAGCAGCCGATCGATGTCTGGGTGTGGGATAACTGGGGCAACAAGAACTACTGCTCCACGACGATCGTGTTTACCGACCCGTCCAATGTCTGCGGATTCGGATCGGGGGGCGTGAGCGGCATCATCACGACGCCGGCCGGAAGCAAGCCGATCGGCCAGGTCGGTGTCCGGCTGATGCACAGCAACCAGGCGTTCTCGAGCTACACGACGACGAGCAACGGCATGTTCAATTTCCCGATCGTGCCTGCAGGGCAGTCCTTCGAGCTCACCGTTGAGCGTGACGATAACGCACGGAACGGCGTCTCCACGCTGGACCTCGTCCGCCTGCAACAGCACTTGCTCGGCAAGGATCCCTTCAATGATCCGTACCTGATGATCGCGGCCGATGCCAACAACAGCGGCCACGTCTCCGCGGTCGACCTGGTCGAGATCCGCAAGGTGATCCTGGGTCGTACGACCGGGTTCCAGGACAATCGTTCCTGGCGCTTCGTGCCGACGTCTTTCTCGTTCATCGATCCGTACCATCCGTGGCCCTTCGACGAATCGGTCAACTTCATCATGGAGCCCTCGGGTCGCATCGACAATTTCATGGGCGTCAAGGTGGGCGACCTGAACAGCTCGGCGCAGACCAACTTCGGCGGTGTCACGCCGCGGAGCGCGGTCACCACGACGCTCGAGCTCACCGACATGCCGGTCGAGGTAGGGGAAGAAGTCAGTGTCACCGTGAGTCTTGGTGACCATGGCCGCCAGTGGAACGGCGCGCAATGGGCGCTGGCGGTTGAAGGCCTCGAGATCACCGGTATCTCCTCGGCACGCGAAGACCTGACGGAGGACATGTGGTTCCGTGAGGGCGACGAGGTGCGCTTCGCCTGGGCGGCGCTCAACACGACGGAAGCTGGAGAGCTGGTCACCCTGCATGTGAAGGCGCTGACGTCCGGCCAACTGAGCCAAATGATCCGCCTCTCGGAGGATCTCCTGGCGGGCGAGGCCTATGATGCATCGAATGAAACGTACAATCTTGAACTGCAATGGCGCGAAGCGGCGAGCGCACCCTCATCGGACGTTCAGCTGCACGCCAACTACCCGAACCCGTGGAAGGGATCGACGGTGATCCCGTTCGATGTCCCCGAGGCCGGCGAAGCCGTCCTGGTCATCACGGATGCCTCGGGCCGCCAGCTCGACTTGCTCCGGCAGGATGTCGTGGCGGGCCGTCATCAGTTTGAACTCACCAATGCCGGGTGGTCGGCCGGCGTGTACTACTACACGCTCCGGTTTGGCGACACCCAGCTGACAAGGAAAATGTTGATCCTGGAATAACGTCGACGCCAGTCGACAAAGATGAAAACCCCGGACAACGGTCCGGGGTTTTGTCGTTTGTGACGGGATGACCTACCTTTAGCCACCTTGTTATGAAAGTCACAGAGCATTTCCAGGCCGCAGTCGGCAAGACGCTGATCTCCTTCGAGATCCTGCCACCGCTCAAGGGGGGGAACATGACCGACATCTTCCGTACCCTCGACTTGCTCATGGAGTTCAACCCGCCCTTCATCGACGTCACCTATCATCGGGAGGAGTACGTGTACAAGCGTCACGACAGTGGGTATTACGAGAAGTCGTCTATCCGCAAGCGGCCCGGCACGGTGGGCATCTGCGCGGCCCTGAAGCACAAGTACGGCGTTGAAGCCGTCCCGCATCTCATTTGCGGCGGCTTTACGCGGGAGGATACGGAGAATGCCCTGATCGACCTGGCGTTTCTCAACATCAAGAACGTCCTTGCCCTGCGCGGGGATGCGATCGCATTCGAGGACAAGTTCAACCCGACACCCGGCGGACATGCCTACGCGCTCGACCTCGTCCGGCAGATTGTCGACATGAACGCGGGCAAGTATCTCGACCCGAATATCGAGAAAGGGTCGAAGACCGATTTCTGCATCGGCATCGCAGGGTATCCGGAGAAGCATTTCGAGGCGCCCAACATCGATACGGACCTGCTGTACACCGCGGAAAAGGTCAAGGCCGGCGCGGCCTATATCGTGACCCAGATGTTCTTCGACAACGCCCGCTACATCGACTATGTGCGCCGCTGCCGGGCATTGGGCATCGAGGTGCCCATCGTGGCCGGGATCAAGCCCCTGACCAAGCGGTACCAGTTGTCCGCCATCCCCCGCAAGTTCTTCGTCAACATGCCGGACGACCTGGTGCGCGCCGTCAACGCGGCGAAGACGGACGAGGCAGTGACGCAGGTGGGCAAGGAATGGACGATCGCCCAATGCCGCGAACTGATCGCCGAGGGCGTGCCCTGCCTTCATTTTTACACGATGGGCGACACGAAGACGATCTACGCCATCCTGAAGTCGATCCTGTAGCCCCGGCCGATGCGCTATCTTCGGCGCATGGTGTTTTTCCGTACGCTAATCCTCGCTTGTTTCCTGCTCCCGGCCATGGCCGCGGACAGCCAGTCCAATGGCCTCAAATCCCCGGATCAATTCCTGGCCTATCCGCTCGGTTCTCGTTTCACCCCGCATCACCTGCTGGTCGATTACTTCCGCTACATGGGCCAGGCCAGCCCGAAAGTGAAATTGATCGAGTACGGCCGGTCTTGTGAGATGCGTCCCCTTGTCGCAGCCATCATCACCAGCGAGGCCAATATGGCCCGTCTTGAAGAACTGCGCATCAACAATCTCCGGCGCACCGGCCTGGAGACAGGAGACGTTCGTCGCGAAGACGTGGTCTTCGTTCATCTCAGTTATTCGGTACACGGGAATGAAGCCGCGGGTTCGGAGAGTTCGATGG
>CAYMLN010000348.1:214-3551 GCA_964391045.1 uncultured Saprospiraceae bacterium | reverse complement strand
GTGGCCGTGGCCTCCGACCTGACGGCGACGTATTATGTGTTCGACCTGGACGACCAGACAGACGGCGCAGTGGGGGCAATCGTGGCCTTTACGGGCGTAGATGCGTCCATGCCGTTTGATGTGGCGCCGGGCACGCTCAACGTGACCAACTCGACCACGATCACGGCGAATTCGATCACGACGGTCTCGCCCAATACGGCGATCGTCATGCTGGCCGCGATTTCCGATAACAATACAGTTACGGACAATTCGTGGACGACGACCTCGCCGGGCGCGCTGACGGAATTGTTTGATGCAAATACAGCCACCGCCAATCAAAGCCAGGTGGCTGGCGCATGGGCGATCAAAGCCACGGCAGGCGCGACCGGAAACGGCACGGCGACACAAAGCGGAACGGACGAGGTTGGCGCGATCCTGATCGCGCTGCGCGGCTGTGCGCCGGTGGCGCCGGATTGCACGACCCCAGTATCGCCGGCCAACGGTGCGACAGAAGCGGGTATCTTTCCTGTGCTTACTTGGACTTCGGTCTACTGCGCGACGACCTATGACGTATACTTTGGTACGTCGATGACACCGCCGCTGGTGTCGAACAATCAGGTAGGGACGACCTACACCACGCCGCAACTACTTCCGAATACCACATACTACTGGCGGGTCGTTCCGGGAAATGCGAGTGGAGATGCTGCCGGCTGCGCGACCTGGTCCTTTACAACAGGTGATGGTGTAGTGGCTTGTACGGCTCCCGTTTTTCCTTTTGATGGCGCTAACGGGATCAACGAGGCCGGCATTTCTTTACAATGGCAGGCAGATCCGAGCGCCTCGGGATATGAGCTCTTTTTCGGGACTAACAACCCGCCGACCAACATCGTCAACGGGACCAACGTCGGCAATGTGACCAGTTACGCTACCGGGGCGCTGACCCCGGGCCAGACGTATTACTGGCGCATACGGCCACTGAATGCTTTTGGGAATGCGGGGGATTGCCCGATCTGGAGCTTCACGGTCAACGTTGACAATATAACGTATTGCGATGATTGTGCGACGCCCCCGACCTTGCCAGAATGCCAAGACCCCGGCACGAACGACAACCCGGACCTCGACGCCGAGTGCTCGGAGATCTCCATCGCCTTCGTTCTGGATGAATCCGGATCGGTCCAGACTTTTGAGGATGAGGTCGAAGCGGGCGTGATGAATTTCCTTACCGCGTTGAGCTGCACCGGGGCGCGTGTCGCAATGATCGAGTTCAGCGAGGTTGCGCGGTATGTCGTCCAGGACTATGAGGTCGTGGACAATAATTTTGTGGACGCTGCCCAGGACTATTTCGACGGCATCCCGGTGGCGTTTATGAATAACCAGACCTATGACCCGGTCTCCGGGACAAATTGGCAAGCGGCCTTGCTCGCGGTGGATGAACTGCCGTATGCACCGGACATGATCATATTTCTTACCGATGGCGTGCCGACCGGTTATTCAACAGGCGCGAATCCAACATTTAACGGGCCAACCAGTTATTGTGATGATGGAACAACAACACAGACCCCCGAGATCGTCAACCCCATCAAGTTAACGAACAAACTGAAGGCTGAGGGTACCCATGTTTTCGTGGTTGGTGTAGGCAACGTGACGCTGGCCTCGATCGAGGAAATCTCTGGCACGACAGAATTTAACCAGGTGACCAACAACATCGGCAATTCCGACTATGCCACCGGAAGTTTCGAGGACCTGGCCGAAGGACTGGCGATCCTGGTCAACAGCCTGTGCCCTTTTGACAGCGAAGTCTTGGCCCAGGATATCTGTCCGGGCGGCACGGACGGTGCAATCTCCATCGAACTCCCAACGGAGTTGCTCCCATACAATTACCAATATTATTTATTGGATCCCCCAAATGATCCCATACTTCTCGGTTCCGGCGCAAGCGAATACACGACACCGCTGGTCATCAGCAACCTCGGCGTCGGGGAGTACCGCATCGATGTGGAGGTGACGCTGCCGGGATCAGGCTGTACACGGACAGAAGTGTTCTTCGAGGAGATCACGGCAAATGCTGTCAATGTCGTCGCCTCGGTGACGGCCTCATCTAATCCGACGTGCGAGGACCTGAATGCGGGGACGGCCACGCTGACCATTACGGCTGGTGAGGCGCCGTACACGATCACCCTCAAGAAGGGCGGTGTGACGGAGCCGGGCTATCCGGTCAATACGAACATGATGTCCTACACAGCCACAGGACTGGATGCAGGAATGTACACGTTCGAGCTGGTCGACGTCAACAATTGCAACACGGACATCGATCCGTTTACTCTCATGGAGCCGATGAACTGCTGCGTGCCCGTGTGTCCGCCGGCCAACGTGACGATCGAGTGCAGCGACTCCACGCTGCCGTCGAACCCGAACCTCGGCATGCCGACGATGACAAACGGTTGCGGCACGATCACGTATGCGGATGTGACGGCCGCCGGCGGCTGTGCGGACGAGTACACGATCACGCGGACATGGACGAGCAGCGTCGCGGGCGTGATCTGCACGCAGACGATCACGGTGCAGGACAATGCCCCGCCGACGATCACCTGCCCGGCCAACGTGACGGTGGCCTGCACGGCGGACACGAGTCCGACGGGCCAGGGCAGCGCGACGGCGACGGATCTCTGCGATGCGACGCCGACGATCAACCACACGGACAATATCATCCCGGGCGCTTGCCCGCAGAGCTATACGATCCAGCGGACGTGGACGGCGACGGACAACTGCATGAACACGTCGACGTGCACACAGACGATCGTGGTGACGAACACGCCGCCGGCGATCACCTGCCCGGCGGATGCGACGATCCAGTGCAACACGAGCCTCGA
This sequence comes from uncultured Saprospiraceae bacterium, assembly GCA_964391045.1. GTDB lineage: Bacteria > Bacteroidota > Bacteroidia > Chitinophagales > Saprospiraceae > Opimibacter. The sequence continues at coordinate 702 of CAYMLN010000348.1, read as the reverse complement.
CCCGGCGGTGAACATGGCGCTGGGGACGGCGACGGCGACGGACAACTGCGGCGGGACGGTGACGGTCGGCTATACGGACGGCACTCCGGTTACGGGCCAGTGCCCTGACGCGTACTCGTTCGTCCGGACATGGACGGCGACGGACAACTGCGGCGCGACGGCGACATGTACGCAGACGATCACGGTGGTGGATACCCAGGCGCCGATGATCAGCTGTCCGGCGGACGTGACGGTGGCCTGCACGGCGGACACGAGTCCGACGGGCCAGGGCAGTGCGACGGCGACGGACAACTGCGACACGGCGCCGACGGTGACCTATAGCGACGTGACGACGGGCACGAGCTGCCCGCAGACATACTCGATCGCGCGGACGTGGACGGCGACGGACAACTGCAACAACAGCACGAGCTGCGTGCAGATGATCCAGGTGAACAACACGCCGCCGGCGATCACCTGCCCGGCGGATGCGACGATCCAGTGCAACACGA
>CAYMLN010000348.1:0-114 GCA_964391045.1 uncultured Saprospiraceae bacterium | reverse complement strand
CGGCGGACGTGACGGTGGCCTGCACGGCGGACACGAGTCCGACGGGCCAGGGCAGCGCAACGGCAACCGACAACTGCGATACGACGCCGACGATCGGCCATACGGACAACATCA
>CAYMLN010000347.1:0-3560 GCA_964391045.1 uncultured Saprospiraceae bacterium | reverse complement strand
CGCGAATCCACAAGATTGACGGTCCTTTCCGGGGAAAGCCCGGGCATGGCTTGCCTGCGGAAAATCGGTATAATTTTGGCAGCATGTCGGCCGTGGAGCGACCCGGAATCATCACAGAGGCAGAGGATTTTGTCCGCACGATCTTCGAAGACAAGATCCCGTCGGACATCTACACCTATCATAACTGGGTGCACACGACCCAGGTCCGGGACGAGGTACTCCTGCTTGCGCGGCAAGCCGGGTTGAGTACCGATGACCTCGAGATCCTCAACCTGGCGACGCTGTTTCATGACGTCGGCTTTTCTGAAACCTATACCGGTCACGAAGAGGTCAGCGCCCGGATCGCCCGGACATTCCTCGCGTCAACGCAATATCCGGAGGATAAGATCGAGACCATTGTCCGCCTGATTTTGTCCACGAAACTGGAGACAAGACCCGCGACGAAACTGGAGGCCCTGCTGAAGGATGCAGATACCAGCTCGGCCGGTCGTCCGCACTTTCATATTTACACCAACAGTCTCCGGAAGGAACTGAATGCCGTCCAGAACGCCGTCTTGTCAAAGCGGGACTGGGCCCGGGCAAACCTTCGATTCCTGGACGAGCACGAGTACTACTCGGACGAGGGCCGCAACCGTTATGAAGCGCGCAAGGCCGAGAACCGACGCCTGCTTGCGGACGAGCTCGCCCGGATCGACCTTTACCCGGAAGGTGTCACCGGGCGGTTCCTGAACACGAAGCACAACGGGAAGCGGAATACCATCGGGACCAGCAAGTCGGCCCAGACCCAGTTCAAGACATCGCTCCGCAATCATATCGACCTGAGCGCCATCGCCGACAACAAGGCGAACATCATGCTCTCCGTCAACGCCCTGATCATCACGTTTGCCCTCCCGCTGCTGGGCAAGGAGATCGCGGGCAACAAGGTCTTGCTATTGCCGACCATCCTGCTGCTGAGCGTTTGCGTCTTGTCGATGATCTTCGCGACCCTGGCCACGCGGCCTATCCCGATGAAGGGCGTCAGCACGATGGAGGCCATCCTGCAGAAGAAGTCAAACCTCTTCTTCTTCGGGAATTTCTACAAGATGACCTTCGACGAGTACGAAGCCGGCATGAACGCCACTGTCGCCGATGACAGTATTCTCGACACAACGATCATGCGGGACCTCTTCTTCCTCGGGAAGACCCTGGGCCGCAAGTATGCGTATCTCCGGAAATGCTACACGATCTTCATGTACGGGATCATCGTCACCGTGATCGCCTTCGTGATCGTGTTCGCGTTCTTCTAAACCTCTTGGTCAATCCCTGACAGCAGCAAGGCCGGATCGGTCGCTCACCTTTATGGAATCAGCCTGAATCGCAAGACGTCCTCCTCTCCCGGCCGTACCTTGACGACCTCGCTCAGCCGATAGCCGGGGATCCAAAGCACTTCATGGGCATCAGCAAGGATGATCGAATTGCGCCTGGTGCTGACAGGCACCTTATCGTCGGTAAACAGGTCCTGTAATTTCTTTGTATGTCCGGCCATGCCGAGGGGCCGAAGGCGATCGCCTTCCCTGGCCAGCCGGCAGGCGAGCGGCCAGGCAACGGCAGACGGCGACATATAGGCCGTCTTCTCGCCGGGCGCAACGGCCAGCGATCCGGGATGCGGGATCATGTCGATGTGCAGCGCCATATCCATGACAACATAGGTGCCTGGCGCAGGGATTTCGATGTCCGGCCAATCGAGCTCCCTGAAAAGTGTAAAACGATCCCGGCCTGTCCGGGCAAGCGTCCACCCTCCGTGCGTGAGTACGCCGCCATGCTGTGCCTCATTGCCCTTGAGGAAATCGTAACTCAAGGGCCAGGGGATATCACGTGCCTCCAGCCATTCGCAGAGCCAGGCGATGCCCTGCCGGGGGCAGGCGATGTGCCATTCGCCGTCTTTTTCCTCGACGATAAGCGGCGACATGGCCGACCAACCGGCCGCTTCTACGCGCATACGCGCCATCGTTCGGCGCAGTGCCGACCGGTATTCCGGGGCAAGCTCGTCCAACAGCGGCAGCAGGCTGTTTCGGACGCGGTTGCGGAAATAGTCGTCCTTCCGGTTGGAGCTGTCTTCCCGCCAGGGGATATTCATTTGCCGCGCGAAGTCCCTGATCGCGCCGGCCGGCAACTCGATCATCGGGCGAATGATGTAATCCCGCCGAGGTGGGATGCCCTGCAGTCCGCGGAGCCCGGTACCGCGCAGCAGGCGCATGAGGAGCGTTTCGATATTGTCGTCAAGATGATGACCTGTTGCTAGTACGTCGAAGCGCCCTGCACGGTGCAACGCGGCCCACCAGGCGTATCGGATATCCCGCGCCGCTTCCTGCACGTTGAGCCCCGTCATCGCCACATGGCTCATGGTATCCACCTCGTGGATTTCGCAAGCGATGCGCTGAGCCGCACACCATGCCTGGACGAAGCCGGCGTCCTCGTCGGAATCGCGGCCCCGCAGCCTGAAATTGACATGATAGGCTTCAACCGCGTAGCCAAGTCCATGCAGCACCTGAAGCAGGACCATACTGTCCGCCCCGCCGCTGACGGCGACGCCAATCCGGTCCGTCTCGCGGACGCCGAGCGCCGTGAGCGTGCGCCGTACGGACTGAACGAGCGGATGAAGGTTCAACATGATGTTAAGCGGTACGTCGGACGGGCTCCGATTGCCGGGCCGGTTTTAATTTTGCCCAAAATTAGACCCATGCGCATTCTTGTCCTGTTATTTCTGGTGCTCGCCCTGATTCCCATCGCTTGCAAGCCGGAGGCCGCACAAGCCGATGCGGCAGCTGAAACCCAGGCGCCCGTTGCCCCGGCGCCGGATTCGCTCTCCGGAATGCCTGCCGCGAGCGGGGAGGGACATGATTTTACCTTCCTGACACACCAGCTCTGGCACTACAATGGTGTTGTGGGACCTGAGGAGTTGGGTCCTGAACCGTTCAAGAACGAATGGATCGATTTTGATCCCAACGGTACGTTTGTCGCGGGCAAGGGCAAGGATGAGACCCATCATGGCACATGGGCGTACAACGAAGAGGAGAAATTGCTGGGCATCCGGCCGCTCGATGCGGCGTTCAAGTCCAGCGAGTGGAAGGTGATGTTCAACAACCAAACCATGGTCTGGGTCGGGACCAAGGCGTTCGGCAACCAGTCCACGCAGATCCGGCTCGTCCGGCACGAGAACCGTCCGGAGTAATGATCAATGCATCCGGTCGCCCCGGAGCGTCAGGGATTGCATGATCTCCGCTTCGTGGTCGAGGTATTCCTGCCAGCGGCTCCTGACGCGCGCCGGATCGGCATAGGTGTTGGCAAGGTCGATGAACAGCCGGTAATGCCCCGCTTCTGAGACCATGAAGCCGTGGTAGAAGTCCTTTAGTTTGTCATCCGCAATATGTAGGGACAAGAGCCGGAATCGTTCGCAGCTGCGGGCCTCGATCAGCGCGCAGACAAGAAGCCGCTCCAGGAGGCGTTCATCCCGCGTCCCCCCTTTACGTTCGAAGGCCAGGAGCGCGTGATGGTGACGGCGGCGCTCACCAACCGGAGCG
>CAYMLN010000346.1:0-3569 GCA_964391045.1 uncultured Saprospiraceae bacterium | reverse complement strand
GCGGGGCACCCGTGTGGGGATCCCGCACACTGCCCGTGGATTGGTGATAAACTTCTAACCTTCAGGAAACTACATAAACCAAAAACCCATCATACGATGGGTCAGTGGGTTTATTTCCGGATGCCGAGCTTCTCAATGATCTCGCGGTAGCGCTGGATGTCCGTATCCTGGAGGTAGTGGAGCAGGCGCTTCCGCTGGCCGACCATGGTCAACAGGGCGCGGCGGCAGGAATTGTCTTTCTGGTTGGATTGCAGGTGCTTGGACAGCTCGTTGATCCGATGCGTCATGAGGGCGACCTGGGACTCCGTAGACCCCGTATTGGTCGCCGAACCGCCGAATTCGGTAAAGATTGCCTGCTTCTTTTCTTTGGTCAGGTAAATGGCCATGTCATTAAACGCTTAAGAATGACGGGATTAGTCGTAGATACGTTTTCGCGGGGGCAAAGGTAGGTTTTTCCCCTGAAACGGCGGATAAGTTATTTCACCTTCTTTTCCAGCGCCTTGGCCTCGTCCCAGAGGGCGTCCATCTCCGCGAGGGTCATCTCCCGTAGCGGCCGGGGCGCCCGGGCCTCGATGTGCTCAAACCGGCGGCGAAATTTCTGGTTGACCCGCTCGAGCGCGGTTTCCGGGTCGATCCCCCGAAAGCGAGCATAATTGACCAGGGAGAACAGGATATCGCCGAATTCATCCTCGAGTGCTGCTCGTTCCGCCCCGGCCTGGTCAGCCTCGCGGAATTCCAGCATCTCCTCCTCCACTTTCGCCCAGACCTGGCCGGCGTTCTCCCACTCGAATCCCACCTGGCGGGTCTTGTCCTGCATCCGGTACGCCTTGACCATTGCAGGAAGGCTGTCCGGCACCCCGGCCAGGACCGATTTCTTCCCTTCCTTCATCTTCAACGCCTCCCAGTTGCGCTTGACATCCTCCTCATCCTTCACCTCGACATCACCATAAATATGCGGATGCCGATGCACCAGCTTGTCGCATTCGGCATGGATGACGGAGGCAATATCGAAATGGCCCTGCTCCTGCCCGATCCGGGCATAAAAGACCACATGGAGCAGCAGGTCGCCCAGCTCCTCCCCGATACCCTTCCAATCCTCCTTGATGATGGCGTCGGCCAGCTCATACGTCTCCTCGATCGTCAGGTTGCGCAGCGAATGGATATCCTGCTTCCGGTCCCACGGACACTGCTCGCGCAGCTCGTCCATGATGGTCAGGATGCGCCGGAAGGCGTCGAGGCGGGGATCCAAAGCTGCGTCAGGGGTTTCCGTGGGGGACATATACTGCGTGAGTGAAAAGCTAAAAGCTAAAAACTAAAAGTGAACAATGAACAGTGAACAATGAACAGTGAACAGTGAACAGTGTATGGGTTTATCTGCGTGTCTCTGCCCAAAATCTGCGTCTCTGTGGAAAATATGGAGATCCCGATGCACAAACCATCACCCAGGGTATACGGGGCTGATCAGTCCAGCAGATGTCCCATCAGGTCGCGTTTGACCCGGAGATACGCTGCGTTGTCCGCATTGGGCTCGATCGTGAGGGGGATGCGGTCCACGATCTCGATGCCGCCGCCGGAGATCGAGCTGAGCTTTTCCGGATTATTGGTCAGCAACCGGATGCGGGTGATGCCGAGGTCCCGAAGGATGAGGGCGGCGATGTCGTAGGTCCGCTCGTCGGACTCGAAGCCGAGCTGGTGGTTGGCATCGATGGTGTTGTAGCCCTCGTCCTGGAGGTTGTACGCCTTGAGTTTATTGATCAGGCCGATGCCGCGCCCCTCCTGCCGAAGGTAGATGAGCACGCCGTTCTCCCGGCTGATGATGTCGAGGCTGCGCTCCAGTTGCGCGCCACAGTCGCAGCGCTGGGAATGGAAGAGGTCCCCGGTGAGGCATTCGGAATGAACCCGGACCGCGACCGGCTCGGCAACATCCAGCTGCGTCGTGTAGAGCGCAAGGTGCGGCATGGGCTCCGCCGGGTCATCGGCATAGGCGTCGATGGACCATGACCCCCGTTGGGTGGGAATTTGCGCGTGAACCTGCTTCTGCATGTCGGGTATAACAAATCCGAGGCGCAAAGGTATGGGAATAGGCGAAGAAACCTGCAGGAGACGGGATAGGCAGTCGGACGGACAGGGAAGCGAAGGCGAACCGGAGGTGCGCGTCAGGTCAGCAGACCGGGGCGGCGGTTGGGGCCGCTCACTTTCTCGACAGACCCAGCTTCACAAGGAAGACAAGGCCGCTGGCGGCGAAGACGGTAAGGGTAACGAGCAGGATCAACATGCGTGCTATGCCGGTATTTCGTTGCGCTGGCTAAGGTGATAAAATTTTATGTACCCCAGTGAACCCAATTGCAAAATTTTATTTTTTACCATATTTCCCCGCCATTCCGTCAACCGATTCGATCCGCAGGTATTCTGTAGTTTGCAACCAAAACCACTTTTCATGGCTCGTCGCCTCCCGGCTCTGCTCGTTTTCTGCTTCCTGGTCCTCCGGGCCATCGCCCAACCCGCCCCCGCCTACGATGCGGTATCTATTTATAAGGATATCCGCCGCCTGGGCGTCCTGGCCAATGTCCTCTATGTCGCGGCCCACCCCGACGATGAGAACACCCGCATGATCAGCTATCTGTCCAACCACCTGGGCGTCCGCACGACCTACCTGTCACTGACGCGGGGCGATGGCGGCCAAAACCTGATCGGACCGGAGATCCGCGAAATGCTCGGCATCATCCGCACGCATGAGCTCCTCGGCGCCCGGGCGATCGACGGCGGCCACCAACTTTTCACCCGGGCCAACGACTTCGGCTACTCCAAGACACCGGCGGAGACGTTCAATATCTGGAACCGGGATGAGGTCCTGGCCGACGTGGTCTGGGCCATCCGCCGCACCCGGCCGGATGTGATCATCAACCGCTTCAGCACGGACACCTCGCGGCCCAACCACGGCCACCACACCGCGTCCGCCATCCTTTCCCTGGAAGCGTTCGACCTCGCCGCGCAGAAGGATGCGTATCCCGAACAACTCACTGCAGCTTCGCCATGGCAGCCGCGACGGATCTATTGGAATACCAGCTGGTGGTTTTACGGCTCGCGCGAGGCGTTCGATAAGGCGGACAAGTCCCGCATGGTCGCCCTCGACATCGGCGCGTATGATCCCGCGACCGGGGAGTCGAACAGCGAGATCGCCGGCCGGAGTCGCAGCATGCACAAGAGCCAGGGCTTCGGCTCGGCCGAGACCCGCGGGGAAAGCCTCGATTACATCGACCTGCTGAAAGATTCGGAAGGGACCGTTCCCACGGCATTGTTCGAAGGCATCGACATCACCTGGACGCGTGTCCCCGGCGGGAAGCCGATCGGCGAGCTGGTGCGGCAACTCGATGCCGCATACGATTTCCGCGCCCCGCACAAGAGCATCCCCGCCCTGCTGGAGATCCGGAAGCGCATCGCCGCCCTCCCCGACGGCTGGTGGCGGTCCGTGAAACTGGAGGAAACCGAATCGCTCATCCGTAAGTGCCTCGGCCTGTTTATCGAGGCGCGAACGAACACGTACAAGGTCAGCCCGGGCCAACCCGTCG
>CAYMLN010000345.1:0-3571 GCA_964391045.1 uncultured Saprospiraceae bacterium | reverse complement strand
GTTGTCCGGATCCGAGATATCGAAAACCTGGACGCCGTCGTGATAGTAGGACAGGTAGACCAGGTCGCCGAGGATGAAGGGGTTGTGGACGATGCTGGCGCCGGGTGCATTCGGACCGAGCAGTTCGGAGTAAAACGTGGTAATGTCGTCGGAGGAGATGTTGAGCGGATCCGAGATGTTCACCAGCTTGAGGTCGCTGCCGTGCGTCTCATCGGCCATCACGGCCCAGTTGCCGTCTTCGCTGACCCAGCTGCTGTGGTTGTAGCCTTCTTCCGGATACTGGTCGACCGTGCCGACGATCTCTACTTCGTTGATGTTGGAGAGGTCGTACATCTGGAGCTTGGACAGGGATCCGTGGCTGCAGTAGGCGATGTTGTCGCGGACATAGACATCATGGACATAACCGCCGCCGTACGTGTTGAGCGGCAGGTTGGCATGCAGGGTGGGGACTTCTGGATTGTTGGTGAGGTTGAGGATCACGAGGCCGTTCGAGACCGTGTTTGTGCCAGCCGCATAGAGCTTGCCGTTGAGTTCATCGATGAAGATGTTGTGTGCACGGGCGAAGAAGTCGTTTGTCTGGTGTACCAATGTTACTGAATTCGGCACGTCGCCCAGGTCGAAGACCAGCAGGCCGGCCGATCCTTCGTCCGAACAGGCGTAGGCGTAATGCTGGTACGTCTTGAAGTCTCGCCAGAGGGATTGGTTCGTATTGTTGGTCCCGGTGTTAACGACGTCGTGCGTGTAGATGATCTCCGGGTCGGCGGGATTTGTCACGTCGACAAAAAAGATATCCTCGATTCCGCCCAGGATGGCCACCTCCGTGCCGTTTTGATGTGCGTAGCCCCAGATGTCGGAGTAATGGGCGCCGTAGCGGATCGGCAGGTTAGGGATATCGAGGTTGCTGAACAGCGTCATGTTGTTCGACCCCTGGGCGTGCAGGCAAAAGGCAGCGAAAAGGAAAGCAAATCCGGAAAGGACCCTCATGGAGCGTGTGTTTGACGAGTAGTAGCTGGACCGTTTTGGGGAATGCCCGCTAAAAATGCGCAATTTCCCGGACTACCCGCAAAGATCTTTGGGCAATTGCAGCAGGCGCGACACCATGTCGGGCGTGATGTCGAGGTGGAAGACCCAGCGGACCAGCCGGTCATTGACCGCGGAGCAGGCGATCCCGTGGCGGGCGAGGCATTCGGTGACATCTGAAGACTTGAGGTGATCGGCCACGCGGAAGATGACGATGTTGGTCGGCGCGGGAAAGACTTCAGCCACCCAGGGCATCGTCTCCAACATCGCGGCGCATTGGCGTGCGTGGCGGTGATCGTCCCGCAGGCGGTCGACATGATGGTCGAGGGCGTGGATGCCGGCTGCGGCGAGATAACCGATCTGCCGCATCCCCCCGCCGAAGGCCTTCCGGAAATGCCGGGCGCGGGCGATCGTCGCCGCGTCGCTGATGAGGACGGAGCCCACGGGTGCGCCAAGGCCCTTGGACAGGCAGATCGAGATGGAGTTGAAGGCCGCGCCGTACGCTTTCGGATCGTCGCCGGTCTCGACCAGCACGTTGAACAGGCGGGCGCCGTCAAGGTGGGTCAGGAGGCCGTGTGCGCGGGCCGTGTCTGTCAGCGCCTTGATCTGGTCGAAGGTGTAATAATTGCCGCCGCCCATATTGATCGAGTTCTCCAGGCAGAGCATGCGGGTATTCGGGTTCCAGTCCGCCTTCGGCTTGATGCCGGCGACGACCTGGTCGGGGGTGACGATGCCCCGTTCGCCCCGCATCACATGGATGGCCACGCCGGAATGGAAGCCGTAGCCGCCCAGTTCGTACCGGTAGATGTGGGCGATCTCGTCGAGCAGGATCTCGTCGAGCGGCTGTGTCTGCGCCTTGATCGCGAGCTGGTTGGACATCGTGCCGGACGGGCAGAACAGGCCGGCCTCGTGGCCGAACAGGGCCGCGAGCTTTTCCTCCAGCCGTCTTGTCGTCGGGTCCTGGCCGAAGACGTCATCGCCGACCTCGGCGGCGAACATAGCCTCGAGCATGGCCGGTGTGGGGCGGGTGACGGTGTCGCTGGTCAGGTTGATGTCTGGCGGGATCATGGATACAAGGAGGATAATTCCGGTTGGAAATATAGGGCATAGGGCAGAGAGCAAAGCGCATAGGGGGCAAAGGGTGAAGGGCGAAGGGCAAAAGGCTCCTTGATCGCCGTGCGCAAAACGGTAAACGACGAAAGGCAAACGGCCAACGGAACCCGCTAAGTACACAAGGAGTAAACGGAGGTAAGCAGAGGTATGTAGTGGTCCGGCAAAGCGTCCTCTGGGTACCTCTGTTCAACGCTGCTGACGCTGCTGTGGACGGGCATCGCGCAAGGGCTATGACAGGCCATCAACATAATCTCCTAAACCCTCTAAACCTTCTAAGCCTGTCAACTGTCTCGACCTGCAAAGGGCCTCACGCGTGCCCCCGGGACGTTTAACGAGTTGAGACAGTTTAGACAGTTTAGGTCGCTGGCTGGTTCCAATATAGCGTCTCGACTGTCTCAACCGTCTCGACTGTCTCGACCTGGACAGGGCCTCTCGCGTGCCCCCGGGACGTTTAACGAGTTGAGACAGTTTAGACAGTTTAGGTCGCTGGCCAGTTCCTATATAGCGTCTCGACTGTCTCAACCGTCTCCACTGTCTCAACCGTTTCTGCCTTATCTTTCCCGCCTATGGCCGCCTACGACATCGACAAGCACCGCAACGAAGACGCGATGAAGCTCCTGATCAGCCAGCTCCAGCGTAAGCTCGAAAGCGTTTACGCGGGGGGCGGGAAGAAGAAGATCGAAAAGCTCCATGCCCAGGGCAAGCTCAGCGCGCGCGAGCGCATTGACCTGCTCCTCGACAAGGGCTTGACGCGGATCGAGATCGGCGCCCTCGCCGGTGACGGCATGTACGAGGAGGAGGGCGGCTGCCCGTCGGGCGGCGTGGTCGTGGTGGTCGGGTACGTGTCCGGTCGGCAGTGTGTCGTGGTGGCCAATGACGCCACGGTCAAGGCCGGCGCATGGTTTCCCATCACGGGGAAGAAAAACCTCCGGGCCCAGGAGATCGCCATGGAGAACCGCCTCCCGATCATCTACCTCGTGGACAGCGCCGGGGTCTACCTGCCGATGCAGGACGAGATATTCCCGGACAAGGAGCACTTCGGCCGCATCTTCCGCAACAACGCGAAGCTCTCCGCCATGGGCGTGCCGCAGATCGCCGCGATCATGGGATCGTGCGTAGCCGGCGGAGCTTACCTGCCGATCATGTCGGACGAAGCCTTGATCGTGGAAGGCACGGGATCGATCTTCCTCGCGGGCCCTTATCTCGTCAAGGCCGCCATCGGGGAAGAGGTCGACCAGGAGACACTCGGCGGGGCCGTCACGCATTCGGAGATCTCCGGCGTGACGGACTACAAAATGCCCGACGACCCGACCTGCCTCGCCACCATACGCGACCTGGTCTCCCGCCTCGGGCCCCAGCCGTCGGCCGGATTGTCCCGCGTGGCGCCGCTGCCGCCCGCCGGCGAACCGGACGATATCCTCAGCCTGATTCCCGCGGA